>NZ_CP019609.1:2100000-2365304 GCF_001998885.1 Vagococcus penaei | reverse complement strand
AGGTTGACACCTCACCATCACTACCTGGAATGACAGGAACCTCTGCTTCAATCATTAATCGACGAGCATTAATTTTATTGCCCATAGCATCAATCGTTTTAGGCTTAGGTCCAATAAATTTAATCTGGCAGTCCGCGCACATCTCAGCAAAAAGGCTATTTTCTGCTAAAAAACCAAATCCAGGATGAATCGCTTCAGCACCAGTAACCATTGCAGCACTCAGAATCGCATGCATATTCAAATAGGAATCGGTTACTTTGCTAGGACCAATACAAATCGCTTCATCTGCCATTTCAACATGTAGTGCGGGGCGGTCTGCTTCAGAAAAGACCGCCACTGTTTTCACACCAAGTTCTCGACACGCCCGTATAATTCGTACGGCAATTTCACCACGGTTGGCGATTAATACCTTATTAAACATCACTTACGCTCCAATAATAAAGGTCATTAATGCTTGACAAACCACTTTACCCTCAACTGAAGCTGTCGCTTTGCCCACACCAATATTACCCTTACGTTTGATAATTTCCATTTCCATAACTAACACATCTCCAGGTACGACTTTTTGACGGAATTTAACTTTATCAATTCCACCTAAATAGCCAGTTTTCCCTTGAAATTCATCACTCTTTAATAAAGGAATTGATCCTGTTTGTGCTAATGCTTCTAAAATAAGTACGCCTGGCATGACTGGTTCTCCCGGAAAATGCCCTGGAAAAAAATGTTCGTTATAAGTAACATTTTTAATTGCTTTAACATATTTTCCTGGTTCTAATTCGGTCACTTTATCAACCATCATAATTGGGTAACGGTTCGGAATAATTTCCATAATTTCTTGACAATTTAACTGCATGTTAATAGCCTCCTAAATAATTGTAAATAATGGTTGTCCATATTCAACCACATCTTCATTGTTAATTAAAATATCACCGATAATACCGGCCTGATCACTTTTAATTTCATTCATAATTTTCATTGCTTCGACAATACAGAGCGTCTCACCAACTTCTACACGGTCGCCTATTTTTTTAAAAGGTGGTTGATTTGGTTCACTTGATGTATAGATGACACCAACAATTGGTGATGAAATCGTGTGACCAGTCACCTTAGTATCAGCTAAAGTTGTCTCAACGACTACCTCTGTGTTAGTTGTTTCTGATTGATTCGTTGCTGAAGTTGTCGTGACTTCTATTTGATTTTGTTGCTCTGAGCTAACTGGCTGTCTAGCATGATTGTTCTTACTCAAATACAACCGCGTAGATTCCGTCGTCAGATCAAGTTCACGAATCGAACTAGTATCAAATAACTCAATTAATTCTTTGATTTCTGAAAAAGACACTTATGACTCACCTCGCCATTTTTTTAAACAAATTACTGCATTGTGACCACCAAATCCTAATGAATTACTTAAGGTATACGTCACTTCGGCTTGACGACCTGTTTTAGGTACATAGTCTAAATCACATGATTCATCGGGTGTCTCCAGGCCAATTGTCGGCGGGATAAAGTCACTCTGCAGAGCTGCTAGACACGCTAACGCTTCGACAGCACCGGCTGCTCCAAGTAAGTGTCCAACCATACTTTTTGTACTTGAAATCGGTACAAGTTTCGCTTGTTCACCAAACGCATACTTAATAGCCGTTGTTTCGGCACCGTCATTTGTTGGTGTACTTGTTCCATGCGCATTTATGTAACTAACATCTTGAGGGGTTATTTGTGCTTCTTCCATTGCTAATGCCATACATTTTCCGGCACCAGAACCATCAGCTACTGGGCTAGTAATATGATTGGCATCACAGTTAGAGCCGTATCCAACAACTTCACCATAAATTTTAGCTCCACGTGCTAAAGCGTGTTCTAATTCTTCTAAAACGAGAACAGCACTTCCCTCTCCCATAACAAAACCACTACGATCTTTATCAAATGGAATTGATGCTCGATTAGGGTCTTCCGCAGGCGTCAGAGCTGTCAATGCTGCAAAACCTCCAATACCTATTTCACAAATTGTCGCCTCAGCACCTCCAGCAAAAATAACATCTGAATATCCATGTTTAATATTGCGGAATGCTTCACCAATAGCATTAGTTGATGACGCACAAGCCGTTACAATGGACGTACAAATACCCTTAGCACCAATTTTAATAGCAACATTTCCCGCAGCCATATTTCCAATCACCATGGGAACAAATAAAGGTGCAATTCTCTTTGGACCTTTTTCATGCATTTTGATTACTTGATTCTGAATTGTTTCCATCCCACCAATGCCTGAACTAACGATGACTCCAATACGATCGGCATTATCTTCTGTTACGACTAATTTACTATCTTCTAGAGCCTGTGCCGCAGCTGCAATTCCATAAACAGAGAACATATCCATACGTTTGACATCTTTTTTTGCCATATACATAGTAGGATCGAAATTTTTCACTTCAGCTGCCACAGTAATTCCTGTTTGACTAGCATCAAATTTAGTAATTGGTGCAATCCCATTTTTCCCTGCTTTAACATTTTCCATGAACTCATGGGCAGTGTTACCTAATGGTGTAATCGCACCTAAACCAGTAATAACTACTCGTCTCATTTATTTATTTCCCCCTTATCCATTCATAACCATGCCACCATCGACATTAATTACTTGTCCTGTAATATAAGGACTTGTCGCTAAGAAAATCGCGGTCTGTGCGACATCTGTCACTGACCCAATTCGGCGTAATGGAATTTGTTGTACAACCTGTTCTTTGACTTTTTCATTCAAAACATCTGTCATATCTGTGCTAATGTAGCCGGGGGCAATGGCATTACAAGTAATTCCACGACTAGCCAATTCACGTGCTACTGACTTAGTTAATCCCACGACACCAGCCTTACTTGCCGCATAGTTGGCTTGCCCAGCATTACCAGTTAAACCAACGACACTCGCCATATTAATAATAATACCGCTGCGTTGTTTTAACATAATTTTTGATGCGTGCTTAATTGTATTAAAGGTCCCTGTTAAATTAACCTGTAGAACTGAATTAAAATCATCTTCTGTCATACGCATTAACAAAGTATCTCGTGTAATTCCAGCATTATTAATTAGTATATCAACTGAACCAAATACCTCTTTAGCTTCTAAAATCAATTGTTCAGCTTGTGCAAAATATTGAATATCTCCAATAACACAATGTGTTTTGACACCAAAACTTTCTATTTCTTCAATGAGTTCTTTGGAAATTGGTTTCCGCCCATTTAAGACAATATTTGCACCTTGCTTTGCAAATGATCGAGCCAACTCTTGGCCAATTCCTCTTGAACTTCCTGTAATGACCACTGTTTTATTCTTTAACATTGCTTACTAAGCCTCCTGATTCTTTAGAACCTGTCTTAATTTTTCAAACGTCTTAATAGTGTCCACATTTTGTACCGCTACGCCTTTATCAATTTTTTTAACAAAACCAGATAAAGCTTTACCCGGCCCAATTTCGACAAATGTATTAACTCCATGATTAATCATAGTTTGGATGCCGTCTTCCCAATAAACAGGTGACATGACTTGCTGCATCAAATTGTCAACAATTGACGTATCGTCAGTCAAAACCTTACCTGTGACGTTTGTGACAACTGGGATAATTGGTGACTGAAAGGTTACGCGTTCTAAAATCGGAACTAATTTTTCAGCTGCTGGTTGCATTAATGGTGTGTGGAAAGGACCACTCACATTAAGCCGGATAATTCTTCTAGCACCACGATCTTTTAATAAGCGTTCGGCTTCAATAACAGCAGGTAATTCACCAGCAATAGCAATTTGTAACGGCATATTATAATTAGCAGGAATAACCACGCCACATGTCTGGGCTTCCTGACAGGCTTCTAAAACAATCTCACGATCTAAACCAATAATCGCTGACATTGCACCCACACCTTTTGGTACTGCTTCTGCCATTAGCTTTCCACGAGATTGGACAATTTTTAGTGCATCAGCAAACGATAGTGCACCACTTTCAACCAGTGCAGTGTATTCACCTAGACTTAGCCCAGCAACCATTGTAGGACTAATTGACAATTCTTCTTTGATCATATCGCTCACTGCGCAACTCATCGCTAAAATGGCAGGTTGAGTATATTCCGTTTGATGTAGTAATACATCGTCATCAATTACTTGACTAACATCATAACCTAGAATTTCACTTGCTAAAGTCATTTTTTCAGCATAAATATCTGAATATTCTAAAAATTCTTTTCCCATCCCTTGATATTGAGCACCTTGCCCACTAAAAATAAATCCTAATGTCATAGTAATCTCCTATACGTTCCAAAATGTGGTACGATTTTTTAATACTTCTGTCGTTTCCGAAATTAATTCTTGAATAATTTCCGCACACGTTTGATTTTCTTTTGAAATTAAACCAGCAATTTGACCAGCCATCATCGAGCTATCTTTTGTATCGCCATCAATAACTGCTCGTTTTAGTGCACCTTTTCCTAAATCTTCTAAACGATCAAAATCTGGTTTAGCTTTTCCACCTTCTTCTCGCTCAGCTTTTTCGAAAACTTTTGTTAATCGATTTCGTAGTCCACGAACAGGATGGCCTGTTAATAATCCAGTAATGACTGTATCAATATCTTTGGCTTTTAATACTTTGCCTTTAAAATTATCATGTGCAATGGATTCTTTAGAGACTAAGAAACGCGTCCCCAATTGAACTGCTTCTGCACCTAACATAATAGCAGCCGCTACACCACGCCCGTCACCAATTCCACCAGCTGCAATAACCGGAATACTCACAGCGTCCGCAACTTGTGGTACTAATGTCATAGTAGTCGATTTTCCTATATGTCCGCCACCTTCCATGCCTTCCACAACAACGGCATCTGCACCTTCTTTTTCCATACGCTTAGCCTGTGCCACTGAAGCAACAACGGGAATAACGATAATTCCAACTTCTTTAAAGCGTTTCATGTATTTACCTGGTGATCCAGCACCAGTTGTAATAACTTTTACTCGCTCTTCAATGACTAAATCGACAATATCTTCGACAAAGGGTGACATGAGCATTATATTTACACCAAAAGTTTTATCGGTTAATTCTCTTGCGCGATCAATTTTTTCTTTGATGACTTCTTTTGGTGCATGACCAGAAGCAATTAGTCCCAATCCTCCAGCTTCAGATACTGCACTGGCTAATTGTTCTTCTGCAACCCAAGCCATGGCTCCTTGGAAAATCGGATATTCTATATCTAACATTTGACAAATTCTTGATTGTGTCATCATTTCACCCTCTTAATTTTCTTTAAAAAAATAGCTAAAGAAGTAGTGACTTCTTAGCTATTTCAATGTTTTTAACTTATTTTTTTTCAGCAATTTGCTGATCAACGAATTTTACTAAATCCTCAACTGTTGTCAAGCCTTCATCTGTTTCAATCTTTACATCGTATTCTTCAAATGCATCTTCAATATCGTTCATAATTTGGAATAAATCTAAGCTATCAGCTTCCAATTCTTCACGGAAGTTAGTTGTTAATTGTACTTCTTCCTCTTCTTTTCCTAATTGATCCACAATAATTTCTTGAATTTTAACGAATGTTGACATAATA
The DNA here is from genome assembly GCF_001998885.1 of Vagococcus penaei. Lineage (NCBI taxonomy): Bacteria > Bacillati > Bacillota > Bacilli > Lactobacillales > Enterococcaceae > Vagococcus > Vagococcus penaei. The sequence goes on along the minus strand of NZ_CP019609.1, from coordinate 2,359,727 downwards.
ATTTCCTCCAATAATATATAAGTTATTTAATTTTATAATTTAATCAGTAGACTACCAAATGTTAGTCCACCGCCAAAACCAGTTAATAAGACTGTTTGTTTTCCAGTCAGAGTCAACGTACCATCTTCCACTTTATCAGCAAGTAGCAAAGGAATTGATGCTGCAGACGTATTGCCATAATAACGGACATTCGATAAAAATTTATCGCGTGCAATCTTTGTTTTTTTTGCCAATGCATCTAAAATGCGTTCATTCGCTTGATGGGCTAAGACATAATCAAGCGATTGTGCTATTTCGCTATTATTAGCCAATAGTGTCACAATTTGACCTGATACATCTCTTAAAACAAAGTCAAAGATTTTTTTACCATCCATAGCTAAGAAAGACTGTTCATCAGAAGATAATACATCAAGCGGTTGATTGTTAGGTAATTTCCTTGCTGTTAACGCCATCGCTCTCGATCCGTCAGCCTGTAACTTTTCAGCTAAAAACATTGGGTCTGATGCAGTTGTTTCAATTAAAACACCCGCAGCTCCATCACCAAATAGTACAGCTGTACTTCGATCTTGCCAATTTAAAATATTCGACATTGTCTCAGCTCCTATAACCAAACCCTTTTTGTAAATGCCACTTAGTAAAAATTTCTCTGCTGTACTAAGAGCATAAACAAATCCCGAGCAAGCGGCACTAACATCTAAGGCAAAAGCATTCGTCGCACCAATTTCTTGTTGGACTAAGCAAGCAGTTGATGGCGTTGTATAATCGGGTGTCATCGTAGCAACAATGATAAAATCAATCGATTTAACATCAAGAGTTGCAACTAACTTTTTTGCCACTTTACTTGCAAGTTGGCTAGTCGTTTCAGATGTTGCAATATGACGTTGATGAATACCCGTTCGTGATGTAATCCAGTCGTCTGTTGTATCCATTATTTCCGATAACTGATTATTAGGAATAACCAGTTCAGGAACATACTTTGCTACTTTTGTAATTTTTGGAAAGCTCATTTAACTAACACAGCTCCTCATCCTAATAGTGTTGCTTCAAAAAGCGGTGTAAACTCTGTAATCCCTTGGTTAGGGCCGCTTTTTCTTCTTCAGCCATGTTTTCTAAAGCTGCATTAACCATATCACGATGAAATCGCTGATGTGAGCGGTAAAACAGCCGCCCTCGGTTAGTTAATTTCAGCATAACAACACGCCGGTCATTATCACTCCGTACACGATCAACGTACCCTTTTTTTACCAAATTATTGATTGCTACTGTTAAGGTGCCGACCGTAATCGATAATTCTTTTGCTACCTCACCAGTTGTTTTATTACCACCCATACCAATCGCCTCAATCGTATGCATTTCCTTAATTGACAAATCACTGAAGTCACTTTTTTTTAACTCGGTTTCTTCAATCGTTAAAATATCATTAAAGACTCTGACTAGTTGGGCATTAATTAGATTAAATTCTTTTTCCATATTAGATGCCTCTTTCACTTTTTGTTTGATAATCAAAGTATATGAGTAAAAAAAATAAAAATGCAACGATTTAAATAGTTTAAATAGTTTAAATGGTTTAAATATCAAAGATTTGAGTAAAAAATAAATAGTTAGTAATTAGTTTGATAATCAAATAATTTGATAATCAAAGTATATGCAAATTAAAATTATTTTGCAAGCTTTTTTTTGAATTCTTTTTATAAAAAAATAAATACTTTGAACATCAAACAATTTGATAATCAAAGTATATATATAAATACGTTTTTTTGCAAGCTTTTTTCAAAAAAAAAAAAAAGAAGGCTGTTTATACCTTCTTTAATTCTTCTCTAATTTTTTTCTGTTCATCTTCATTCCAAAATTTACCCATAACCGTTTGAGTTGGCATAATATTAATAAACGCATCTTCATCAACAGCATAAACACACTGTTCTAAAGTATATAACTCATATCGTGTTACGACAATCATCAGCATAGAAACTTCTTTTTTAGAATATGCACCAGTTCCAGGTAGAATGGTCATTCCTCGAATTAATTCACTTTGAATCGACTTAATCGTTTCATTAGGTTTAGACGTCATAATAAAGGCTGTTACTTTTTGATGGCTCGTATGAACTGTGTCCAAAACTTGCGTTGTACAATAGATTGAAATCATTGTATAGAGTGCCGCTTCCCAGCTAAATAAGAAACCAGCTGCTATCACAATTAAAATATTAATAGCAAACATTAATGACCCAACTGTTCTCCCCGTCGTTTTAGCTAGCACTAACGACACGATGTCCATTCCACCTGTACTAAAACCATACTTCATCGTTAATCCTGTTGCTAATCCAGTCAAGACACCCCCAGCAATGGCACTCATCAAGGGATTATTAGTTACATGCTCTATTGGAATCAAAATGGCCATAACAGAGACACAGACAACTGTTAGTAAACTATAAATAGTTGCTGAACGTCCTAGCTTTATCCAACCTAAAATGGCAATTGGAACATTTAATAAAAAGATTAATATCCCTGTATTAACTGAAATACCCGTAAGTGAAAAAAGAGTACTTGACATTAATTGTGATATACCATTCACACCGACTGAAAAAACATTGGCTGGTACTAAAAACCAATTTAATCCTGCCGCAATCAATACACCTGCTAAAAGCATCACAGCAATTCGCTTCATCATTTCATTTTGCTGATATGCTTTACTTAATTTTACCAATTCAAACTCCCCCTATAATACGAATACATGTACTTACTACAAAAATAGCAAGTAATTCAAAAAAAATAAAGAGAAACCACTCGCCTCTCCTTATTTTATCACTCTGTTTTAATTTAATAATAGACCTTGTCGTTGAATTTCTTTTAGAATATCCATTCGCTTCGCTGGACGTCTTAACATTCCATCAGTTATTTGTTTAGTAAAGGAATCAATTCGTTTATTAGCATCACGTAAATCATAATATTCTGTCACAACCGTGTCATAATCAGATAAGGTTGCTTTCATGTCGTTGACAACTTCGTATTCATTTTCAAAAAACATCATATCTTTTGGTAAACGTGGTTTTAATTGTGGTTCTTGATTCGGGTAACCAATAGCCAATCCAACAATTGGAAATGTTTTTTCTGGTAAATTAATTAAATCTATTACTGCTCTAGCATCATTTAAAATACTGCCTAAAAATACCGTACCTAAACCTAAACTCTCAGCAGCAACATTTACATTTTGTGCGGCTAAGCTAGCATCGGTCATAGCAACCATAAATCGATCCATTGTCGACAAGACACTTGTATCTTGACTATTTTCCTTAGCAATCTGCTCATTACGATGTTGATCAGCAACAAAAATAAATACATGACTTGCTTCTGCAACATAGTGCTGATTACAAATTTTGGCCAAGGCGGTCTTTTTCTCATTACTAGTCAAACAAACAATACTAAAAGATTGCATGAAATTACTTGTTGCAGTATGACGCGCCACATCAACTAATGTATTTATAATATTTTGTGATACCGTTTCTTCCTTAAAGTTTCGAATACTGCGATGATTTAATTGCGTTTGAATAGTATCATTCATTCGAAAGTCCCCCTAAATTATTAAAATTTTAAGTCTTTGTTTCTTGGTGATGCTTACAGTTTGGACAAGTAATCCGGATTGTTCCTTGGTTTTTTGGTAAACGAAGTTTTTGTTGGCACTTGTCACAGGATAAATAAACATATTTATTACGCTCTTTAAATTTAGTCCAATTAAATAACAAAGGTTTCATGAAAAGACAATATTGACGATTTTCCTCTTCTCGTTTATAACTATTTTTAGAGAGCATACGCATATAGATTATCACAATAATTACTATGGGAGCAACTACAAAGTATTTCCAAGATACGAATGGTGAAATTAATAATAAAACAACACTAATAAATAACATATGTCGATTTAACAAATCATTTTTACCATAACGATTTTTCATGAAGTTAATTATTTTTTGATGTAATGCTTTTTTTGACATTATCTCACACCTCTTTTACCAGTTAAACCCACTTATCAACTGAATGAGGCAATGTAAGTAAGCAGTTCTTCGGTTTCTTTCCAGCCTAGACATGGGTCCGTAATTGACTGGCCAAACACCTGACCTGTCATCTCTTGTCGTCCTTCTTCAAGAAAACTTTCAATCATAAAACCTCTCACTAATGGCTGTAAATCTGTATTCCATTGACGATTATTAAGAACTTCTTGGATGATTCTGACTTGTTCTTTGAATTGTTTGCCAGAATTATCATGATTCGTATCAATAATAACAAATGGGTTTATTAACTCTAATTTATCATATTCATTTTTAACGTCAAGTAAATTTTCGTAATGATAATTAGGAATATTTTTACCATAGTTGTCTAGTCCGCCTCGTAATATCGCGTGGGCATACGGATTAGAAGTTGTTTTCACCTCTTGATTATTATAAATGAACTCATGTGATTGCTGGGCTGCATATATTGAATGGAACATAACATTTAAATGACCGCTAGTTGGATTTTTCATACCAACTGGCTGATCAATCCCACTTGCTACAAATCGATGGTTTTGATCTTCAACAGACCTAGCACCAATCGCAACATAGCTTAATAAATCTTTGACTAATTCTAAATTTTCTGGATACAGCATTTCGTCTGCAGTTGTTAAACCAGTTTCCGTAATCACACGATAGTGAATACGTCGCACAGCATCAATTCCTTTAATCAAATTGACATTACCCGTGGCATTTGGTTGATGTAATAAGCCTTTATAGCCATCACCATTGGTCCGAGGTTTATTAGTATAAACTCGAGGAATAATCAATAGTTTATCTTTCAAACGCTCTTGAACTTCCTGTAATCGTCTAGCATATTCCATTACAGCTTCCTCATCATGTGCTGAACAAGGTCCAATAATGACTAAAAAACGCGAATCTTTCCCACTTAAAATATTAGTTAATTCATTGTCTCGCTGTTGTTTACGTTGTAATGCTTCTCCCGACAAAGCATACCTTTTTAAAACTGTCGCGACATCAATTTTTTGACTGATTGCTTGAAATCCCATACTAGTGCCCCTCCATTATTAGAAAGAACGACTCTATCTTTAATGATAAAGTCGTTCAAAATTCCTTCATTTGTGTAATTTTTTATCTAATTTCACAGTTTAACTCTGCGATTAATGCTTCAGTAATTTTTTCGATAGCCTTTGTTATGTCTTCATCGACCAATGTTCCTTCGTCATCTTGGAATGTTAATGAATAAGCTAACGATTTTTTATCGTTTCCTAACTTCTCACCTTGATACACATCAAATAAATGGACTGAACGTAGGAAGCGACCACCTTTTGCTGTAATGACATCAACAATTTCTTGATTAGTAATTGTTTGATTAACCAAAAGTGCCATGTCACGCTTAATTGATGGGTATTTCCCAACTTCTTGAATGGCAACTTGTTGTACACTTAATTCACATAATTTTTCTAAATCTAATTCAGCCACGTAGGTCTCAATTAAATCCATCTCTTTTGCCATTTTCGGATGAACTTGACCAATAAAACCAACTGTTAAATCATCAATCATTATTTCAGCAGCTCGACCTGGATGTAACTCTACATATTCAGTTGATGCTACATAGCGTACACGTTCACTCACACCAAGGATAGACATCAAATCTTCAACAATCCCTTTTAATGTATAAAAATCAACGGTTGCTGCTGGATGTGACCAATCTTTTTCTTCCCAATTACCCGCAATAGCTAACGCAAGATGCTGTGTTTCAACTGGTAACTCAGTTTTTGATAATGATTCAAAAATATTTCCAATTTCGTAGAAAGCAATTTGATTATTTTTACGTGCTAAATTATAAGCCGTATCAATAAGTAAGCTAGTTGTTAAATTTTGACGTAAAACAGAATGGTCTTGACTCATTGGCCAATCTAATTCAACAACTGCTTTAGGTTCCTTAACAAACTTAGTAGCTAGTTCTGGCGTAGTTAGTGCATAACTGATTGCTTCAGTCAAACCGTTACCTTCTAAATTACGACGAATATCCCGAATGAGTTGTTGTTTTGGCGTCAGTTGACCTGGTAATGAACTACCACTTGGTAAAGTCGAGGGCAAATTATCATACCCATAAATCCGTGCAACTTCTTCAATTAAATCTGCCTCAATCGTTATATCCCAACGACGTGGTGGAATTGTAACTGTAAAATGATGACTATTTTCAGCCACTTCAAAACCTAAACGCTCAAAAATCGCAGTGACTTCCTGAGCCGTTAAACTTGTACCTAATGACTGATTAATTTTATCTAATGTAATAGAAACCGTAACAGATTGAGCTTGATAGGGTGTACTAACAACTGTACCTTGTACAACTTGCCCGCCAGATAACTCAGCAATTAATGCTGCTGCGAAATCACTGGCTTCCATGATGGTTGCTGTATTGATACCACGTTCAAATCGTTTACTAGACTCGCTAGATAGGCCAAATGAACGCGCTGTTCGGCGAATCAATGTTGGCTCAAATAGGGCTGTTTCTAACGCGACAGTGACTGTATTAGAGGTAATTTCAGTCGCTTCACCGCCCATTACACCGGCTAAAGCAACTGGTGTTTTACCATCAGTAATCACTAAGTTATCCGAACTTAATTCACGTTCAACACCATCAAGTGTCGTTAACATTTCACCAGCTACTGCACGACGGACATGGATATTCTGACTATTTAAACGATTGTAATCGAACGCATGTTGAGGTTGACCGAATAATAATAAAACATAGTTTGTTGCATCTACTACATTATTAACTGGGCGAATCCCTTCATTCATTAAACGTGTTTGTAACCAAAGAGGGCTCTCTTTAACGGTAACATTTTTAATGACGCGCATTAAATAAGTTGGTGTATCCTCTGCGTGATCAACCGTTACTTTAACATAATTTTCGACTGAATCACTATCATCTTCTAAAACTTCTTGGCTTGGAAAAGTAACTCGCTTGTTATAAAGTGCAGCTACTTCATATGCAACTCCGCGTAAACTTAGTGCATCTGCCCGGTTTGGTGTGACTGATAACTCGATGATAGCATCGTCCATATCTAAATATGGAAAAACAGCTTCACCTGCTACTGCATGATCTGGTAAAAAATAAATTCCTTCTGCATAAGCTTTTGGAACCACACTGTCAGAGTAACCTAACTCTTGTAATGAACAGACCATTCCTAAAGATACTTCTCCACGCATTTTACCCTTTTTAATTTTAACATTACCAGTGATACGTGAGTTAGGTAAAGCAACAATTACTTTTTTACCTGCTGTGATATTCGGTGCACCACACACAATTTGATATAACTCATCTTCACCAACATCAATTTGACAAATTGATAAATGATCACTGTCTGGATGTGGTTGACATTCTTTCACGTCACCGACAACGATTTTCTTTAACCCTTCTTCAGGAATTGTGACATCTTCGACTTCAATTCCTGAGCGTGACATTTTATCTGCTAATTCATCAACTCTAATGTCCGATAAATCAACTAATTCGTTTAACCATTTATATGAAACTAACATCTTTCTACCCCTTTACGTTAAATTGTTTTAAAAAGCGACGATCATTTTGATAGAAATAACGAATATCATTAACTCCGTATTTCAACATTGCTAAACGATCCGGACCTAAACCAAAGGCAAAACCACTGTATTTTGTTGCGTCAACACCAGACATTTCAAGCACTCGGGGGTGAACAATACCCGCACCTAAGACTTCAATCCAACCAGTGTGTTTACAAACATTACAACCTGCTCCACCGCATTTAAAGCAACTAATATCTACCTCAACAGATGGCTCAGTGAATGGGAAGTAGCTTGGTCTTAAACGAATCTTGCGTTCATCACCAAAGATTTTTTTTAACAACACTTCAAGGGTTCCTTTTAAATCACCCATTGTAATATTTTCATCAATAACTAGTCCTTCAATTTGATGAAATTGATGACTATGTGTCGCGTCATCATTATCACGACGGAAAACTTTACCAGGGCTAATCATTCTTAGAGGCCCTTTTGAAAAATCATGTTGCTCCATTGTTCTTGCTTGAACTGGTGACGTATGTGTCCGTAACAACAAATCATCTGTAATATAAAAAGAATCTTGCATATCACGTGCTGGATGGTCTTTTGGTAAATTCATTCGTTCAAAATTATACTCATCTTGTTCCACTTCATTACCTTCAATTACTTGATAGCCTAATCCTAGGAAGATATCTTCAATCTCTTGAATAATTTGTGTTAATACGTGGGGTGTCCCCGTTTTAACTGTTTTACCTGGTAACGTAACATCAATTGTTTCAGATGCTAATGCTTGATTTAAGACCATTTCTTCTAAATCAATCTTTTTTTGCTCTAAAGCTATCGTCAATTCATCACGCACCTCGTTTGCAAATGCACCCACGACTGGACGCATCTCTGGTGATAAATCTTTCATACTACGTAAAACTTCAGTAATTGAGCCTTTTTTACCTAAAACTTGCACGCGAATATCATTTAATTCAGTTAATCCTTGTACTTGATTAATTTGTGCAAGTGTTGCCGTTTTTAATTGTTCCAATGTATCTTGTAATGACATATTTTCCAACCCTTTCTTTTTTTACTACACAAAAAAGACACCATTCCTGATAAGGAACGATGTCTCGCGGTACCATCCTAATTTGCCTACTAAAAATAAGCATCTCTAAATTGTTAACGATGACTAGCACCGGTTTATTTTAGCAATAAACTACTCAGGAAGTGAACTTCACCTAAATCATCTACAATCTGCTTACAGTCCAATGACAGATTTCCCTTTTGAAGATATTTTTAAGTTACTCTTTTCCCTAAAATGTATTTCTTTATTTATCAGTTAGTCTACAAGATTTCGACTAAAAGGTCAAGTCGTTGGTTGACTAATAGTCACCCAACGTTCACCCCATGACTGAATTTCATCCATCACACGTTTTAAATCTTGGCCTTTTTCGGTTAATTGGTAGACAATTCGATTATTTTCATCTTCAAGGACTAAACGTGCCAGTATTTCTTTTTCTTCAAGTTCTTTTAAACGTTCGACTAAGACACGGTCACTAACATCTGGAATCTTAGAAGCAAGTTCCACAAAGCGCTGTGGCCCCTCTTCTAGTAAGACATCAATAATTAAGCCGTTCCATTTTTTTCCTAAAATTGCAAACGTCTTTTCAAAACGAGGACAGAGTTGAAATTGTCTTTCTCGACATGATGTCATTTAAATCACTCCTAATTCAACATTTGCTACTTACTATTCTATCAATTTAGTATAAATGAAAAAGCTAGACAATGCTAGCTTTTGGCTTAAATTTGAGAGAGTCCGAAGTAAGCAGAGGCTTTGTGTTTCAATTTTTGATACAACGGAACAATAGCTTCTTCGCAAGCGCAATACTTATCGACTAAAGTCACAATGTAACTTTCTTTATATTTTGGTGGCGCAATTGTCGCTCCAAACATGTGTTTTACAATAATATCTTCTTCTAATTTTGAAATTTCAGTTAATTCACGTGCATTTTTTAACGCAATTCTCGGATGGACATAAGCATGCGTGCCATCACCCATTTTTTGGTCTCGCCAATCATAAAAGAATAAATCATGAAGTAACCCTGCACGGGCAGTTGCTCGTTCATCACCATTCCATTTTTTTGCTAATAAATAGCTTCTATATGACACACTAATTGAGTGATCTAATCTATTAGAGTAATGATGTTGTGTAAATTTAGCTAAACTTTGAACCTCGTCAGTAAAAATTAAATCTTCCACAAGTGCAACATATTCTTTATCATTTTTCCAATCTAACGCCATTTTCGAGTCACATACTTTCTTTTTAAATAATCCTTCACAAACCTTTAAACATAAACTATTCTAACATGTAACAAGTATTCCAACCATAAAAGTCAATTAATTTAATAAATTCGTAAATTTTTAAAGCGAAAACATAATAATACCAGCAGCAATTGCAACATTTAGCGATTCTGCTTTCCCTTTAATTGGAATATACAGATTTTTATCCGTTAGCTCTAATAGTTCCTGAGCGACACCTTGTCCCTCATTCCCCATGATAATAGCTAGTTTATCAGTTGACTCGATTTCTCGATAATCAATTGCCTCTTCATTTAATTCAGTGCCATAAACTTGATAATTTTCTTCTTTTAGTTTTAAAATAAAGTCAGTTAAATTAGCCTCTTCAAGCGTTAAATGGTATTGACTACCTTGCATAGCACGGAGTACTTTTGATTGATAGATATCTGCACAACCTTCACCCAAAATAACATGAGTAAAACCAGCGGCATCCGCCGTTCGAATCATTGTTCCAACATTTCCGGGATCCTGCACTCGATCAAGTAATAACATCCGACCTAATTGTTGGTTTTTCACTACCTCAGTTTTACGGATGACCGCGATAATTCCTTGCGGAGTGGGTAAACTAGAAACGACTTTTAAGACGTCATCAGTCACAACGTATAAAGAATCATCACTCACTTGTTCTGTTAAATAGTGATAATCTTGATAGCTATCTTTGGTAACCAGTAAGCTTATAATCTCTGCTTGGTAAGTAAATGCCTCTTCAACGAGGTGTTCACCTTCAATTAAGTAACTATTTGTTTCGATGCGGTGTTTCTTTTTATGTAATTTTTTTAATTCTTTAATCAATGGGTTTTTAGTTGATGTAATTTCTTTCATGATGTCTTCCTTTTCTCGTTCGTGCATCCATTATAACAAATTTTTTTATCATGTATAGTTTGTTAATTTAAATTAAGCATTATATACTACAATTAATGAAAGAAAGTGAGGAAGAAACTATGCAAATTCAAATAATTGTATCAGGTAGAGTCCAAGGTGTTGGCTTTCGTTATTTAACTAAAATAGTTGCAGATAAAATTGGTGTCAGCGGGTTAGTGAAAAACCTGTCTGATGGACGTGTATATATTGAAGCAAGTGGGGAAGAAAATAAAATTTCAACATTTATTGACGCTGTTAAAAAATCACCTACACCATCTGGACGTGTTGATACCTGTGATGTTACCTATCATACAACTAATCAAAAAACGAAAGGTTTTCAAGTAACCTATTAAAAATCATTAAAATTGATTGAAAAAACCTAAGCAATTCGTTATAGTTATCTTTGTGTAGATTATTGTAAAGGAAGAATTGAATGAAAAATTTAAGGAAATGGCTGGTTTCATCCGGCTTGTTGATGCTTTTAATTACGATGTCAGGCTGTGTCAAAACAGATAAGGCAGGTAATCCAACGGGAGAAGGAATCATTTATAATTTTTTAGTGAAACCTATGAGTCAACTCCTAACCTATTTAGCCGATAATCTAGGCCTTGGTTTTGGTTTAGCTATTATCGTTTTAACCCTTGTTGTTAGGTTAATTATTTTACCATTAGGCTTAAGCCAAATGAAAAAATCAACCATTCAGCAAGAAAAAATTGCTGCATTAAAGCCACATATGGATGTTATTAATGCTAAAATGAAAAATACTCAGTCACAAGAAGAACTTGTGGCCGCGCAACAAGAGCTACAAAAATTATACAAAGAAAATGATATTAGTATTGTTGGTGGGATTGGTTGTCTACCATTACTCATCCAAATGCCAATATTTACTGCTTTATTCTTCGCTGCCAAAGTAACTCCAGGTATTTCAGAATCAGTCTTTTTAGGCATAAATTTGGGTAAACCTAGTTTGCTTTTAGTTGCAATTGCTGGTATTAGTTATTTTGTCCAAAGTTTTGTCACAATGATTGGTATGGATGAAGCGCAAAAGAAACAAATGCGGATGATGTCGTATATTTCTCCATTGATGATTATCTTTATTTCGTTTTCTTCTCCAGCAGGAGTGACATTGTATTGGGCAATCGGTGGGATTTTTAGTTGTATCCAATCTGCTATTTCAACACTTTATCAAAAACCAAAAATCAAGCGAGAATTGGAAGCTTATTTTGAAAAGAATCCAATTAAAGTCTCAACTACTGGACAATTAAAAGATGTAACACCTAGTCCAAAGAAAAAAGAACCCGCTAAAAAAGCGACTGTAACTAATAAAAACGGACGTAATGCAGGTAAGCAACAACGTAAAAAATAAATATTTAAATGAGTCTACTTGAAACTAAGTAGACTCATTTTTTTATCAAAAAAATCAAGCTAAAAAAGACTAAGTGTCTACCGCTAATCACGGCAATACACCTAGTCTTGTATCAAATTGATTACTTTAGTTTTTCTTGAATAACTTCTAAGCCTTTTAAATACTGACTATCATTTTCTTTCCAGTGATTTAAAATTGCTTCTACTAAGCGTTGAGCTGTTTCTTTATTAACTTCACCAGTTACGCCTAAGCCTTCTTTGTCTTGAAATTCACTCACTGCAGTTTTTGTTTCAGTAGTATAAACATCAGACTTGGTCTCAGTCTGATAGCCTAAAGCATTTAAGTAGTCATTAATGATTGTAACATCCTCACTAATCATACCTTCTTTATACGTCTTAGACATATCAATCATTCGATGATTTAAATACTCAGGATATGCTACTTCAATTGTTGGTTCAACCCCTTTTTTATGAATCCATTCTCCTTTTGGTGTCAACCATTTCTTAATTGTTAGTTTTACTTCACCTTGATCACCTAAGGGAATAAGTGATTGAACCGTGCCTTTACCAAAAGTTTTTGTTCCAATAATATCATAACGTCCAGTATCTTTTAAGGCTGCAGCCATAATTTCAGAGGCACTGGCACTATTTTCATCGGTCAAGAGAACAGTCGGTTGCTTGATTTTCTTACCGCCATCTAATTCTTTGCTAGCAACATCATCTGTCTTTTCTTTATCACGACCTTCAAATTGTACAATCGTCTCACCATTTTCAAGGAAACGACTTGTCATTTTTTCAACTTCAGGTAAGACACCACCAGGATTACCTCTTACATCAATGATAAATCCTTTTGCACCTTCTTTTTCTAGCTTAGAAACGGCTTGATTGAATTCATCAGAAGTGGTTTCATTAAAACTTGTAACTTGAATATAGCCCACTTCTTTATTTTTTTTATCAAGCGTTGCTTTTACTGATTCCATTGGTATCTTATCACGCTTAATTTCAACATTAAATGGTTCTTTATCTCGCATCATCTCAAGCTTAACAACAGTTCCTTTTTCACCACGAACTTTCGATACCACGTCGCTTAAATCTTTACCTTTAACGTCTTTACCGTCCACTTTAATGATTTTATCGCCAGCTTTTAATTGAGCTTTTTCCGCTGGTGAATCTTTAATCGGTGGTTCAGCAATTGTAGGCAAACCATCTTCAAGTGTCATTGTAGCGCCAATTCCTTCGAAGCTACCAGAAATACTATCATCAAAGTCTTTCGCTTCAGTTGCACTGAAATAAGTCGAATAAGGGTCATCTAATGCATCGACCATCCCCTTTAATGCTCCATCAACTAGTTTTTGCTCATCAACTTTGTCAATATACCCTAATTTAATTAGTTCATTTAGGTAGTCAACACTTTGTAACGAACTAACAGACGAATCCGACGATAATTTCTCTCGATGCGTCATTTCATATGTTACAACTGTCACCCCAGATGCAACAATCGCAATAATAATCAGACTAATAATATATTGAAACGTCGAAATACCACGTTTTTTCTTTTTAGGCTGTAAGTCATTCAAGGATTGTTTATCCTTCTCATCTTCATTTTTCACAAGCAGGTCACTTCCTTAGTTAATTTGTTTCAATATATTTCTCCCATAGTGCATCAAATAAATCCATACTAGGAATATAGTATGCGTTTGTTTCTAGATAATGAGACAGTTCATCATAATCTTCTGATTGCTTTGGAAATTGCAGATCCCGAAAAATTTCTTCGGCTAATAATGTTTCCGGCGTTTGCAATTTAGCATCACGAAACGTTTGAACATAGTGATAAAAACTTCTTTTCATTAACTCTAGTCACCCCAAACTTTTTTTAAAAATCGTTCTCTCTCTAAATGAGATAACTTATAACGCATTGGATGTTTTTTGTAAAAATCTTGATGATAGGTTTCAGCCAAATAAAATGGGCTTGCTGGTTCAATTTGAGTCACAATCGGCTCGAGATACTTACCAGAGTCAGCTAAGGCTTGTTTACTTGCTTCAGCCGCTTCTTTTTGAGCGTCATTTGTATAAAAAATCACTGGACGATAGCTATCACCACGATCTTGAAATTGTCCAAAAGCATCTGTTGGGTCTGTCTGTTGCCAGTAAATTTGTAATAACTCATCGTAAGAGATAATTTCAGGATCAAACTCAATTTTAACAGCTTCTGTATGGCCAGTTAAGCCAGTACAAACTTCTTCATATGTTGGGTGTTCTTTGTAACCACCAGTATAACCAGAAACTATAGATATAATACCAGGACGTGTGTCAAATGGTTCAATCATGCACCAAAAACATCCACCTGCAAAAATTGCTGTTTCACTCATTACTCTCACTTGCCTTTCTCTAATTCTTTTTTATTCAAATACACACTAAAACTAATTTCATCATCAATCAAATTAATTTTATCCGCCCGAATTTGCATACCATTTGATAATGTAAATTTATCTAAATGTAGCGTTATCGTCTGCTTATCAGCATTAACTTCTACCCAATCAGGAAAATCAACACTATGGGAGATATAGTTAATCATTGCTGAAATCGGAATACTCAACGTGCCTACAGATAGATTTTTAGCTCGTAACTGAACATTACCATCAGTTAGCACATAAGGTTCAAAATATAAATAAAAATGTGTTGGATGACCTAACAACTCAAAAGTACCCTCTAACATTGCTTCATTATCTAATGCAAATGAATAGTCAACGCCTGATTTTTTCATAAAATCATCCAAATAAAAATTTAAAATATTATTGATTTGATCTTTTTTTAGTAAAACTTGAAACGTCGGCTCTTTACTGATTTGATTAGTTTTTGCATTAGCATCATAGTTCGAACGAGTTGTGGTAACTCTTGTCCCAACAAATAGTACCATCCCTAGAATAATTGCTATTAAGGTCAAAAAAGCAATTTTCCAAGGATTTTTAAAAAAATTTAATAATTTATTGTCACTGACAATCTGACCTGTCTTTTCAGTTGGTTTTGACCGTTTCATTCTTTATTCCTCATTTCTTAAACCATAATTCTTTCGTTGCAATAATTTCTTTTTTAAAGGCATTAGCAATCACTTGGTAGCCTAGATTATTTGGATGAAAGCTATCTTCTTCTGAAATCAAATTATTTACAACAGCCTTTTTAGCATCTTCTTGTGCGCTAGAGTTATTTTCTTCTATACTATCAGTTGGATCGGCGACATTATTTAATGCTGATTTACCATCGAGTCCCCGCGAAATCTCCTCATTAATTGGTACAAAGAAAGCATTATCTTGGCGACTAACAAATTCTTTCGATCCCTCATTCCAATAATCCGCAATTTCTTGCATTTCTTTGATATCTTCAAAATTCATAAAAAATGGATTATAAATTCCTAGTTGATAAATAGGTGCCGTTGCATTATATTTCCTAATTTCATCGTATAGTCGTTGTAACTCATCTTCGTAACGATTACGTGGTTTAACAAAACTCTTAAGTGATAGTTTACCAAAAATATGACTTTGAATTGCTTTCATCAAATCATTCCCACCCACAGTCAACGTAATGATATTAGCTTCGGCCAAAGATTTTTGCATCTCTTCATTTTTTTTTAGTCTCTTTAGAATTTGATCACTTCGATCACCTGATTTACCAAAATTCGACATTTGAATAACATTGATTGGTTCAGAATCAGTTAAATCTCGTTGCAAAATCGGTACATACCCACCTGCTTTAGTGGTATCACCAACGCCTTCAGTCAATGAATCTCCAATAGCACTGATTCTTAAGATATCCATGCGTTTTTCTTTTGCTTGTGGCTTAGTATTTACCTCTATTTTACCGGCTGGCGGAATTAATAGCGATAATAAGGTAAAAGTAACAAGGCAGATAACAATAAAAAAACTTGCAACTGGTAGTAATTTTTTTAATTTATTCATATTTTTATTTCGCCCCTTTGTAAAAAAAAAGCAGACCATTGTGATCTGCCTTCAAACAGTTTTCTATTTTGAATAAAACATTATCGCAAAGGCACCTTTTCCAGCATGTGTTGAAACAAGCGGTGTTGTGTGAACGATTGGTATTTCTTGATTTGGTAAAATTTGTTGTAAGGAAGCTCGCATTTCAGTTGTTAAGTCACGACTTCCAGCGTCAGAAATGCCGATATAATTCAAATCTAGTGTTGCTAAAGATTCTTCCAATTTTTTCAACCATTTAGTAAACGTCTTGTTACCACGACCTTTAGTCACAACAACTAATTCACCATTTAATAGCTCCATCATAACCTTCATGTTTAAGAAACCTGATAAGGCACCTGCCAACTTACTAACACGTCCACCTTTAACCAAGTTTTCTAGTGTTGCTACACCAATAAATAACTGCGTTTTTTCTTTCACGTCTTGAATTTTTTCAAGAATTGCTTCCTTGCTAGCACCAGCTTGCGCTAGTTTAGCTGCTTCATACACTTGAAAACCTAATGCTTGATCAATAAATTTACTATCAATCACCGTTACATTAGAATGTGTCATTTGCGCTGCTTGTCGTGCTGTATTGACTGTACCGCTTAATTTTTCGGTTAAATGAATTGAAATAATTTCGCTGCCATCAGCACCTAATTTATCATACATTTCAATAAACTCACCAATTGGCGGTTGACTAGTTTTTGGAAGTGCCTTAGAATTTTCCATCATTGTTATAAATTCAATATTATCAAGACCACTATCAGTATAAACCGTGCCATCAATCATTACGGACAGACTCACAATGTGAATATCTATTTCCTTTAAACGCTCTGGAACAATCATCGCAGATGAGTCTGTAACAATTTTTATTTTAGTCATTATAAAACCTCTTTCAAAATCCGACATATTCGTGTAGAATTGTATTAACCTATCTGTTGTACAGTATAACAGATAAAAGGCAGATTTTCACTTAAAAAAAAACGAAAGGATGTCATCGATGCAACAACCATCAACTTTTTCAAAGAAATATTTAATTGTCAATGAAGTCTTTAATGCTATCACTCACGGTATTGGTGCAGGTCTAAGTATTGCTGGATTAGTGTTACTAATTATTCGCGGAGTTAAGATTGGCTCTCCAATCTATATTGTCTCTTACAGTATCTTTGGCGCTTCAATGATTTTACTCTTTTTATTTTCTACTTTGTTTCATAGTTTAATTTTCACACGAGCAAAAAAAGTCTTTCAGATATTTGACCATAGCTCAATCTACCTATTAATTGCTGGTAGCTATACTCCATTTTGTTTACTGACAATTAAAGGATGGCTAGGATGGACACTCTTTGGTATTATTTGGAGCTTGGCTCTTATGGGTATTGTCTACAAGTCAATTTGGTTGAAATCAAAAAATAAAGCCGGTGTTCTTCTATATATCGCAATGGGCTGGTTGTGCTTAATTGCTATCAAACCACTATATGATGGGTTAGGTTTCAATGGCTTTCTACTTTTGTTTTTGGGTGGGTTATCTTATACTGTTGGCGCTTGGTTTTACAGCATGAAACAGGTACGTTTCATGCACGTCATTTGGCATATTTTTGTCATGCTAGGTGCATGCTTTATCTATTTTTCAATTTATTTATTTACATAATAAGAAAAAGGTTAGGAAAGCCAATGCTTTCCTAACCTTTTTAATTATTCACATGGCGTTGATACGTTTCGAAATCATGCGCATAGAGATTTTTATCATCAACTGTCCCTGCACTTGTACTAACAATATGCCATTCATCCCAATCTAAATACGGAAAATAAGTATCTCCCTCAAACTCTGCTTTAATTAGCGTTCGATATAATACATCTAAATGAGGTAAAAAGGTTTTGTAGATTTCACCGCCACCTGTGATAAATGTAATTCCTTCAAACTCATTAGCAAATTCTAGTACTTCTTCCACTGAGTTCATTACGATAGCTCCATTACCATCATAATTTTTATCAGATGTTAGAACAATTGTTTCACGATTAGGTAAGAGTCGTTTACCCATACCTTCAAACGTTTTACGTCCCATCACGATGGCATTATTCTCCGTCATCTGCTTAAAAAATTGCAAATCATCAGGTAAATACCATGGTAACACCTCATTATTTCCAATTAAACCATTCATATCCTGAGCCCATATAGCAGCTATCATTTTATATTCCTCCCCCAAAGATTAACACATTTCATCATACAGCAATTGGTGCTTTAATACCTTTATGTGGTTGATAATTTTTCAATTGGATATCATCCATATCAAAGTCAAATATACTTTTTTTCGCTTGATTCAATTCAATAGTAGGTAACTCCCTAGGTTCTCTACTTAATTGTAATGACATTTGCTCAAAGTGATTAGTATATAGATGAGCATCACCAAGGGTATGAACAAAGTCTCCAACAGCTAACCCTGTTTCATGTGCAATTAAATGAGTTAATAATGCATAGCTCGCAATGTTAAATGGTACACCTAGAAAAACGTCAGCACTGCGTTGATATAACTGACAACTCAATTTACCGTTAGCAACATAAAACTGAAACATCGTGTGACACGGTGGCAATGCCATATTAGGTACATCTTCTGGATTCCAAGCAGAAACTAATAGTCGTCTAGAATCTGGTGTTGTTTTAATCATATCAATAACTTGTTGCAACTGGTCAATCGTTTCCCCCTGTGATGTTTTCCAATGACGCCATTGTGCTCCATAAATATTACCTAACTCTCCATATTTTAAAGCAAACTGGTCATCAGTCAAAATTAATTGACAAAATTTAGCCAATTCATTTTGGTAGATTTCATTAAAATCTTCATCAACTAAACAACGACGCCCAAAATCTGTCATATCGGGTCCTTTATAATCAGAACTTTTCACATAGCGTTCAAAAGCCCACTCATCCCAAATATGATTATTATGCTCTAATAGATACTTGATATTTGTATCACCGTGTATAAACCATAATAATTCACTTTTAATTAATGAAAAAGGCACACGCTTGGTTGTCAGTAAAGGAAAACCCTTTGCTAAATCAAACCGCATTTGGTATCCAAAGACACTCTTGGTTCCAGTACCTGTTCTATCAGTTTTTTCTACGCCATTTTGTAAAATGGTGCGACCTAAATCTAAATATGCTTCTTCCATGGTATCCCCCTACTTAGTTATCGGCATACGTACTTAAATATTCCCAACGCTCCATTTTTGTTTCTAATGCCTGTTCTGTTTCTGTTAATTCTTTTTGAAGTTCTTGAAGTTTTAACGAATCATTTGAAAAAGTTAACATAGTTTGATTAACAGTGTCAATTTTTTGTTCTAAGTCATCTATTTCTTGTTCAATCGTTTGCCACTCTTTTTGTTCATTGTACGTTAATTTAGTTTTATTGTCACTTATTTGTTCAATCTTATGGTCAGCCTGCTGCTTATTAGCTGTAGTTGTTTTAGTTGCCACTGACTGTGATTCTTTTTCCGTTTGACTAGTCATTAAATAATCTGTCATACGACCAAAATAACGCTCAATACGTCCATTCCCTTTAAAAATTAGTAATTTATCCATTGTTTTATCTAAAAAATACCGATCATGGCTGACTGTAATAACAGCACCCGGAAACGACTCTAGATAATCTTCTAAAATTGTCAGAGTTTCAATATCTAAATCATTGGTTGGTTCATCTAGTAGCAATACATTTGGCTGTTGAATTAAAATATTTAATAAAAATAAGCGTCGTTTTTCCCCACCCGATAGCTTAGAGATAAGTGCCCCATGCATGTTGCGTGGAAATAAAAACCGCTCTAATAATTCTGTGACACTGATTGTTGTCCCATCAGCTTGTTTCACTTCTTCGGCTTTTTCTTGCAAATAAGCAATCATTCGCTTTGATTCATCCATTTGCTCATTTTCTTGCGTATAGTAACCAATTTTAACTGTTTCCCCAACTTCTAGCTCACCAGAGTCAAGCGTTAATCGGCCACTTAAGAGGTTTAATAACGTTGATTTACCGCTTCCATTCTCACCGGTAATACCTAGTCGCTCTCTAGATTGAATTAAGCACGAAAAATCATCTAAAATCACTTTATCCTCTATGTGATAACTACCATGAACTAAATCAAGGACTTTTTTCCCAAGACGTTGTGTCCCGGTTGAAAACGTTAAATCATCAGCAGCTTGCGACTGATTAACGGTCTCTTTCAAGTCGTTAAAACGATTAATTCTAGCTTGCTGCTTTGTACCGCGACCTTGAACACCTGCACGCATCCAGGCTAACTCTTGTTTAAATAACTGTTTATTCTTATGCTGTTGTTTTTCTTCAATTTCTTCACGTTCAGCGCGTTGCACTAAATACGCTTCATAATTTCCTTGATATTCGTATAAATCACCTTTAGACAACTCAAGAATTCTATTTGTTACTCGATC
Organism: Vagococcus penaei; assembly: GCF_001998885.1. Taxonomy (NCBI): domain Bacteria; kingdom Bacillati; phylum Bacillota; class Bacilli; order Lactobacillales; family Enterococcaceae; genus Vagococcus; species Vagococcus penaei. The sequence continues at coordinate 2,339,202 of NZ_CP019609.1, read as the reverse complement.
TAAGAAATATCGATCATGTGTCGTGACTACTAGTGCCCCTCTGTAACCTTTTAAATAATTTTCAAGCCATTCAATACTTTGATAGTCTAAATGGTTTGTGGGTTCATCTAGTAATAATAAATCAGGTTCTTGAATAAGTACTTGAGCTAACCCTAGACGTTTTTTTGTCCACCCGATAATTCACTAACTTTTTTATGTAACATTAAAATACCTAATTTACTTAAAATAGTTTTCGCATTTGTATCAGCAATCCAAGCATCTTCACGATTCATCTCATCTTCAGCTTTAGTATAAGCAAGTTGATAAGCCTCATTAGTGCTATCAGTCGTTAAGTTATCGAGTGCTTTTTCATAACGTTTGACTGCTTGCATAATAGGAGAATGGCTGTCAAAAATCACATCTAATACTAAATCATCATCATTAAATGTTGCTTGTTGTGATAAGTAACCAATTTGATAGTCGTGCGGATGATCAATATCACCCGTCTCTGCTTGATCAACACGCGCTAAAATTGACATCAACGTCGATTTTCCAGTCCCATTAATTCCAATCAAACCAATACGGTCTTTTTCTTTTATCAAAAATGACACATCATTTAAAAGAACTTTTTCTCCATATGATTTTGATAGATGATCCGCTCTTAATATTTTCATAGTCCACCTAATTTCCTAATAATCTTATTTATTTTAACAGATTTTCAAGCCATCATCAAATAAACAAAAAAATACTTACAATCACCTCACAAGGAAATAGCTTGTGAAGTCATTATAAGTACAATATTTTATCGAAAGATTTATTTAGAATTTATCGCCGTAAATATCATTGACTGTTTTTTCAGCATCGATAACAATATATAATTTATTGTCGCCTGAAATTTGTGTGGTTTGATAAGCATTATCTAAACCTTCTTGTCCAGGTGTGCCTTTGTCTTTGTAAGGGAAATAGATTAAATCACTTGTATTATCGTCAAAATGAATACTCATTTTTTCAATATCTTGATATTTTAATGCGCGACCGAACATACCAGACTCTAGACCACCTAAGTTAATATCATCTGTTTGAACGTGATCAGCTTCATCAAAAATTTCAATTTTGATTCCTTCACAAGGGTTAATCTTTTGGAAATCACTACCATTGATTCGACCATAGCTAGTAGTTACGTGGCGAATCCACAAATCTCCGATGCAATCACGATTAATCGTCCATGTTTCACCATTTCTAAAGTAAAATTTAAAAGAAGTCATTTCTTTTGACATATATAATCTCCTCTTTCTCAATAGGGTGTTTTCGTTCTTACAAGATTATTATAACATGTAAGCTTCACAAATAAAACAACTTTATTAAATATTTCACAAATTCTTCACATGCTAATATTTTGCATAAATTTTTCCCGATTAACTATCACACGTGTATGTGTTCCCCTAGCAATTTCTTGCTGGTTATCAAAAACTGAATAAGTGAATCGACTTTTCCGTTCGGTTTGCTCTATTAATTTAATAGTTACTAATACGTGCTTACTAACCACAGTCGGTAAAAGATGTTGACACTCGATAGCAACACCGACTGTTGTCATTTCAGTAGCAAGTTCTTGGCTCAAATAATCACGACACGTTTGCTCAACAATGGCTATCACGCTAGGTGTTGCTAATACCGGCAAATCACCTGACTTCATTGATTCTGCAGTCATTTCTTGCGTAACTAAATAGTCTTGACTATACATCATCTCTTAGCTCCTTCTGACAATAAAGTAATAATTCATTATGGTTATTAGTTAACTGATTATGTAAGACTAAATTTGCTAAATGATTCAAGGTGATTCCAACCCAAGCACCTGGCGATTTATCTAAATTTTCGAGCAAGTCCTTACCAGATATCTCTAGTTCATGTAATGAATGAATAGGCAACTTTTGATATGCTTCTAAATAGAGTGATTCATGGCCATCTTCACCTAGATATGTTAGCACCTGTTCAACTAAACAAATGGTTTCTGCACCAGCTTCATACAGCATATCTTTTGTCCAATCTCCCTTGGTACGTCTAATAGGTAAATAATTTAGGGCATCTGTGACAGATTGAATCATCTTATTCGATAACTTCCACTGTTTCAACCATTTTTTAGTATTTTTAACAGTTAAATGATCAAGGAGTAAAATCCAAGCTAATTCTTCACTAGATATAACAGTAGTGAGTTTCGTTTGTAAACGACATAATTCTAATTGTTGATTAATCAGTCCAGGACAATAGTTAAAACATTCGGTTGTAAGAAATAGCTCAACACCCCATCTAGGATTCTTACCAAGTAACAATTTCACCCATTCAACACAAATCCGTTCAACTGAAATTTCTTTTAAAAGGTGAGCATGTTCAGTAATTGCTGACAGTGTTGCTTCTTCAATACTAAAATCTAATTGTGAAGCGAATCGTAAGCCTCGCATCATTCTTAAAGCATCTTCATTAAAACGTTCATTAGGTTTTCCTACAGCTATAATTTGTTGCTGTTTGATAGCCTTCAAACCATCAAACAAGTCAATCAATTCACCATCAGCCGTCATTGCGAGGGCATTCATCGTGAAATCACGGCGTTTTAAATCCTCCTCCAGTGACCGCACAAATGTCACTTTATCCGGACGACGATAATCTTGATAGGTTGATTCAGTTCTAAAAGTTGTGACTTCATATTGTTCTTCACCAATTAGCACTAAAACTGTTCCATGCTCAATTCCCACATCAACTGTCCGTTTGAAAATTTGTTTAATTTCTTCAGGATAAGCACTAGTCGCAATATCTACATCATGAATCGGATGCCCCAAAAACATATCTCGAACACTACCACCAACAAAATATGCCTCAAATCCTGCCTGCTCAATTTCTTTTAAAACAGGAATAGCTTCTAAAAATTCGGTTGGTAATTCTTGATTACTTATCATATCCATCGTTCCAATCCATACACTAATTCATCGGTTCCCATAACCTTCATACACGCTAAGGCAACACCAGTCATAAATGATTCTCGATTATAGCTGTCATGACGAATAAGCAAACCCTCACCTTTCCCACCAAATTGGACTTGTTGATGGGCAATTAAACCTGGTAGCCGTACACTGTGAATTTTCAACCCTTGGTAGTCTGCTCCTCTTGCTCCAGGAATCAACTCAACTTCATGCGGGTGGCCTTGGATGTTTATTCCACGAACATCGCTAATCATTTCAGCAGTTTTTAATGCCGTTCCACTAGGAGCATCAATTTTATTGTCATGATGGAGTTCAATAATTTCAACATCTGGAAAATACTGAGCAGCCTTTTGAGCAAATTCCATCATCAAAATTGCTCCGATAGCAAAGTTAGGTGCAATAATCCCTCCCACTTTTTGAATTTGCGACAATTCAATCAGATTAGTGATTTCTTCATCACTAAATCCTGTTGTGCCGACAACAGGGCGAACACCATTACGTAAGGCTGTCTCAACATGTTGATAGGCTACTTCTGGTACTGTAAAGTCAATCCAAATGTCAGCATGCGGTACACTAGCAAAAGCTTGAATTTGAGAATTAAAAACAGGAACAGTCATTTGACACGCTTGATAACCAGATACATCTGCTAATTCCTTGACATCAACTTTAGGATCCATGACACCGACCAGTTGAAAATCGGGATGGTCTAAAATCATTTGTGTACACGCTTGACCCATTTTACCTCTAAAACCTGCAACAATAACTTGAATCATTTAGTCCGACCATCCTTTCTCTCAAATCGGTAAGCATCTCGCTGATTAAACTTTGCCATATTTTCATCAAAGACTTCAGTTAAATCGATATCTAATGAATTAGCCATAGTGATTAACACAATCAGAACATCTCCTAATTCCTCTGCGACTTTTTTTTCAGCTTCAGTTGCTTTTTTTGGTTTTTCACCATAAACATGATTTATCTCACGGGCTAACTCTCCCAATTCTTCCGTTAATCTTGCCATTTGTGCTAATGGCGAAAAATAACCAGTTTTAAATTGTTGAATATAATGGTCAACCTGCTCTTGCATTTGACGCATTGATTGTTCTTTTTCCATGAGCTCACTCCCTAAAATTTTTATAACCTATGATATTGAAATTAATTAGAACCGTCTAGTTAATCAACTAAAACGAGCTCAATCTATCTTTAAAACATTTTAACATGCACTTAGACTTAAATCGATAACTAATAACAAATTAATCATCTTGATGAATAACATTTCAAAAAAGTTTATTCAAGTTATTTATCGAAGCAAATGATAAAAAAATCCGACAGTATCTTGTTGTTGTATATTCTCAGTGATATGATGATAGCTAGGAAAAGGAGTGAAAAAAGTGAAGTTATCAAAGCAATTTTTTTTAGATTCACTGATGATTTTTATTGGAACAAGTATCTTCAGTGTTGGGTTGGTTAATTTTAACATGGCAAATAATTTAGCGGAAGGTGGATTAACTGGTATCACCTTGATTATTTACAATTTATTTCACATCAAACCAGCCCTATCTACATTAGTTTTAAATATTCCACTTTTATTATTTGGAATCAAGCAATTAGGTTTTAAACCTATTATTTATACCCTAATCGGGACGATTTCACTCACGATAAACTTATGGTTTTGGCAAGATCACCCATTGCATATTTCTGTTCACCAAGACTTATTAATCGCTGCTCTTTTAGCAGGTATTTGTACAGGAATCGGCAGTGGTATTGTGTATAAATTTGGTGGGACAACTGGTGGAACCGACATCATCGCCCGAGTCATTGAAAAAAAACTTGGTTTTACAATTGGTAAATCTTTGCTAATGTTAGACGTTTTTGTTTTATTATTATCATTAACCTATCTTGATTTACGTGAAATGATTTATACCTTAATCACTGTTTTTGTTTTTAGCAAGGTGGTCGATGTTGTCCAAGGTGGTGCTTATAGCGCGAAAGGTGTGCTGATTATTTCTGATTATAGTCGTGACATCGCTAAAACCATTGTCCATGATTTAGATCGTGGTGTGACTTTCTTAAAGTCTGAGGGTGCCTACACAAGTAAGGAACGTGACGTCATTTATTGTGTAGCAAGTTTAGCTGAACTTGCTCAGATCAAAGATATTTGTGCAGAACGAGATCCTAATGCCTTTATATCGATTACAGATGTTAAAGAAGTTTTAGGTGAGGGGTTTACCTATCATCCAGAAAACAAAATCAAAAATAGACGCAGTTTTAAACTGAAAAAAAACTAAATAAAACGCCTTTTAAGTATCTTTATGTACTTAAAAGGCGTTTTAATTAATTAGATAGATTTTTTAACTCATTATACTGATAGCTGTACTTTTCGAATAAAGCACGATTCCCCGTTTCTAAAGCTTCATTAATTTTTAAGGTTAACCAGTCCAGCTGATAACGATACTGCTCATTATTAAAATCAGCATCTAGCCGCTCATAAAATAGGCTATCTGTCCCACTTTCATCATAATAAGGATTAGTTTCTAAAATTGATTGATAGAGTAATGCCTTTTCTGAATCAACAAAATCGATCGCCAAATATAATGGTTGTCGCCAATTCATTCGGATTTCATGAAAAATTTGTTCGGGATCCTCAAACATTAACTCATCTTTATATAGAATCAATCCATTATTAGTTGAGTGCACATCAGCAATATATAACCCTCTTGGTGTGACATCTGTCCGTTCCACAAATTGTGTTTTAGTTAGAATAATTTCATGATTCAACAAATAATTCAATATCCAATAAGCTTCACGTTGCTTCAAAGGAATCGTTTGAATCAGCCAATTTAAAAATTGCTTTTTTCCACTAAGCTTAGACACAATTAGTCACCACCTATACTAGACAATAATTCCACCACTTCAATGTCATCCGGTACAAACGTTAAATAATGTGTGAGCCATTTTTTAGTTTCATCCAATTGGCCTTCTTCACGTAGGAACAGTCCGTAATCACGAATAAAACCTGGCTCGTCAGCCAATTCAATTTTAGCTAAATTAAAGGCAATTTTGGCTTGCTCATACTCTTCTAAACCATTATAAGCTTGAGCTAAATACCATTGTGCATGACCTTGTTCGCTATTTTCTAATTGATCAACAAGGTCAATCACATCGTCATAGTCGTCCTCTTTTAATAATAATTCAGCTAATTTTAATTTTGAAAAATCACTATCGTCTAAAGCAATTGCTTGCATTAACTGTTGCTTCGCATTCTCACTTTGACCAAGTTGATATGCTACAATAGATGCCACATGGTATAAATTAAGATCATAGGGATTTTTGTCAATACCAATTTGAGCAACTTCTGCAGCTTCTTCAAATAAACCTTGATCACTTAGGACTTGCGCTAAAGGATAATACACTTGTAAAAATTCTTCATTTAATTCCTTAATATGTTGCAGTAACTCAGTTGTTCGCTCTAATTCCTCTAATTGATAATAAGTTAAGGCTAATTGGAAGAGTGCTTCTGCAGTTTCATCACGCTCAATAGCTTGTTCTAGATACATGACAGCTTCCTCAAAATTCCCCATACGTGATAATGCAACGCCTAAGCGTTCAGTTATACTGATAGTTGATGCTAATTCACCAGAATCTTCAGCTACCAATAACTCTTCATAAATCGGTACAGCATCATTGTAATCTTCAATGGAAAAGAATAATTCCGCTAAAGCTAAATCAATTAATGGCTCATCTGGCAAAATTAGCTTAGCTTCCCGTAATTTTTGTTGACTAACTTCAGGTATATCAAGTTGTTGATATAAATCTGCTTGCGTCAATAAACTTTGAACATAGACATCACTGCTTGGCAGAATGTCATTTAATAATGTTTGTGCGCGACCAATATCGTCGTTTTCAATAGCAATCTCAGCTAAAGAAATTTTAATCCCTTCTTCTTCAGGAAAGTCAGCTAATAAATTTTGATATAACTGTTCTGATTCTTCTAAAAAGCCCAATTCAAATAAATAGGCTGCTAATTGGTATTTTTCTTCAGGCGTATCTAAGATCATCGCCTGTTCAAATTTTTCCTGTGCGTCAATTAATTCGCCTTCGGAGATTGCTTCTAACATTTCTTTACTATATGACATCTGGAAAACCCCTTATATTTTAATTAACTGACGATACTCTTCAATGGTTTCATAAAGACTCTCTTGACTAGGAATCGTGACTTGATTACTCACACCAAGAGCCGTAATCGCTTGAATTTGCTGATATCGTCGACATTCTTGATAAATCTCATTACTTAAATCAGAAGATAAAATATTATTCGGTAAAACTAGCGACTCTTTAATTAACCATTGCAACCACTCAATCAGTTGATTTCCTTCTATTTTAACATTGAATTGGCGTTGACACCAAAAAAATTGTAGTAAACAGCCCAGCCACTTTTTTTGCGTAAACGTTAGATAGTGCGCTCCCTCGGTTTGATATAGACCCGTCGTAAAAAAATCACCAAAACATAAAAAATCGGCCGTTTGATTAGTAAGCGTTCTTAAAATATCATCACAATAAACAGTCAGTGATAAGGGTTTCGTTAAACTTTCTTGATACAAACGTTTTAAAAGCATCTTATTAGTGGTCAGTGCATATTTAAAAAGGACTAGCAAGCTCAGTGACTCAGCATTTCCTTTAGCCAAATGCCTAGCTAGTGATGCATCATAGATTAGCCCTTTTAATTTATCATTAGTCAAAAAACGAGTCGTAGTTGTCAGTGATCGATTAATTAAACTTGGTTGACAGCTAACTGCTGTCACAAAGCCAGAAAAATTGATTGCCAAAAAATAATAATCTTTGATGACAATATGACTTTCTGCTAAATAACCACACATATTAGCTAGTTCATCATCACCAAATCCAATTAATCGCGTCCCAGTAGGCAACTTCATGTCATCAATAAACTGATATAATTTTTGAATCGTCTCTAACGTATTCACTTTGAACTCATTGGGACAAATAAACCACTGAAATTGGTCAGATGAATCACAATGTCTCGTTACGCTATCGTATAATTGATCATAGATATCAACGGTCGATACAAATAATAATGACGGGGGTTGAAATAAAGTAGTTAGTTTATTTTCCTGTAAAAGTTGACGAAAAGACTCAGCATAAATCACTGTCATGCCCTCATGGATTGTTTTCAATTTATCTGGCCTCCTAAAAAAACTACCATTAGACACTATCGCCCTGGTAGTTTTACTCAAAAATTTATTTTATGATTAACTACGACTAGTAAAAACAGATACCACTGCAACGACAATCACAGCACCTAAGATAGATGGTATGACTGCCATACCGCCTAATTGAAATCCCCATTCACCAAATAATTTTTGCCCAATTGTTGAACCTAATAATCCAGCAATAATATTAAAAATGCAGCCCTTAGAGTCTCCTTTGTTAGCAATTGCACCTGCAATCGCACCAATAATTGCACCGACAATTAGTACCCAAATCCAATACATAGACGAAACCCTCCTTAATTAGAATTAACTCTATTCTAAAACGTTTTAAATAAAATTGCAATCAAACAAAAAAACTCAATTCTAGTAAGCACTAGAATTGAGTTTTTTGTTTGAATGTTTATAATTTAAACATTTAAAGAATCAATTATTTTACAGCATCTTTTAACGCTTTACCTGGTTTAAATGCAGGTACTTTGCTAGCTGCGATTTGGATTTCTTCACCAGTTTGTGGGTTACGACCTTTACGAGCTGCACGTTCACGCACTTCAAAGTTACCAAAACCGATTAATTGAACTTTTTCTCCTTCAGATAAAAAGTCTTGAATTGATGCAAAAACTGCGTCAACAGATGCAGTTGCATCTTTTTTAGTTAAGCCCGTTGCTTCAGCAACTTTTTCGATTAATTCTGCTTTGTTAGCCATGTCTAAGTTTCACCTCCTCAAAAGGAAATTGATGTATTATTCAACATCATTTTTTACAGGCGATCATTTTTGAGTGGTCCAAAAATGATAAATGGAAATATTGCCTTTCAATATTTCTTAAACAAAGATAACACATGAAACAAGTGATATCAAGGCTTTTAACAGTTTTAAAAACTATTTTTGCGAAATCAAAAAAGATAATTGAATTTTAATTTTAATTGTGGTAAAATGCAAAATTTACTTGCGACGTCTTGTTATAATGCGAATTGGTGTCCCTTCAAACTCAAACGCTCGACGAATTTGATTTTCTAAGAAACGTGCATAAGAAAAGTGCATAAGCTCTTCTTCGTTAACAAAGACCACAAATGTCGGTGGTTTAACGGCCACTTGCGTTGCATAAAAGATTTTTAGACGTTTTCCTTTATCGGTTGGTGTTGGATTAATCGCAACAGCATCCATAATAACATCATTTAATACAGATGACGGAATACGTAAGGTTTGATTTTGACTAACAGTCTCAATCATCTCTGGTAATAAATGTAGACGTTGCTTAGTTTTAGCAGATACATAAACAATTGGTGCATAGTCTAAATAACGAAATTCTTGACGAATATCTTCTTCAAATTCTTTCATTGTGTGATTATCTTTTTCCAATGTGTCCCACTTGTTGACAACGATAATAACACCTTTACCCGCTTCATGTGCAAATCCAGCAATACGCTTGTCGTATTCACGAATGCCTTCCTCAGCATTTAAGACGACTAAAGCGACGTCTGAACGCTCAATCGCACGAATCGAACGCATCGCACTATATTTTTCAGTATTCTCATAAACTTTACCCTTTTTACGCATACCGGCTGTATCAATCATTAAAAATTCTTGTCCCGAATCAGAAACAAACGATGTATCAATCGCATCACGAGTCGTTCCAGCAACACTCGATACAATGACACGTTCCTCACCTAAAATCGCATTAATTAATGATGATTTCCCAACATTTGGTCGACCAATCAAACTAAAACGAATAATGTCGTCGTCTTCTTCTTCAACAACAGTTGAAAAGTGCTGACATGCTTCATCTAATACATCACCTAAGCCGATACCATGTGTCCCAGATACCGGATACGGATCACCTAAACCAAGTGAGTAAAACTCAAAAATATCATTACGCATTTCTGGATTATCTACTTTATTAACAGTTAAAATCACCGGCTTGTCACTTTTATATAGTATACGAGCTACATACTCATCAGCATCCGTAATACCTTCTCTTCCACTTACTACAAATAAAATGACATCTGCTTCTTCAATTGCAATTTCTGCTTGGTGCTTAATTTGCTCCATAAATGGCTGATCACTCATTTCAATACCACCAGTATCAATGATACTAAATTCACGACCTAACCAATCACCATGTGCATAGATTCTATCCCGTGTAACTCCTGGCTCGTCTTCCACAATCGAAATACGTTCACCAGCAATTCGGTTGAATAATGTTGACTTGCCGACATTCGGACGGCCAACGATAGCTAAGGTTGGTTTTGTCATTTTAGTCACCTCCTATAATTTTCACTAATATTCTATCCTTATGTAGTTTATAGGAAGAGTCGCGTTGTTGCAAGTAAAACCTAAGCTAAGTAATCGTTTAGCTTAGGTTTATTGAGATAGTTTTAATGATACTTAACTAATTTACTAAAAAATCTTTCAAAGAATTTCCAGATAATCCTGCATTCAATCCAACTAATAAACGCAAACGCGCTTTTTGCCCAGAGAGTCCCTTAACAAAATTAACACCCATTTTTTTTAATTCAACTCCACCACCTGGGTAGTCGTAGATATCTTGCGCAATACCATTGGAACATCTCGAAACTAATGCTACTGGGATACCTTTATCAATAACTTTTTTTAAGCTTGGAACAACTGTTGGCGGTAAGTTACCTGCACCTAACGCCTCGATAACTAAGCCATCAATGTCATCATCTGCTAGCTTTTCAAATAAATAAGTGTCCATACCTGCATAAGCTTTTAGTAAAATTACACGTCCATTAGTTGTCTGGATATTTTTGATTTGATGATCAACTACCTCTTTTAAATAATAAACTTCATGTTTGGAAAGAATTCCGATTGGACCAAACGTTGGCGTTCTAAAAGTATCAACACTTGTCGTATGCGTTTTAGTCACAAAACGAGCAGCATGAATTTCATCATTCATAACGACAACAACACCTTGTTCTTTGGTTTTCTCATTTGCAGCTGTAATGACCGCTTGAACAAAATTGTATACACCATCTGAACCAATCTCGTTGCTTGAACGCATAGCCCCTGTCAGTACAACTGCAATTGATTCATTAATAGTCAAATCTAAAAAATAAGCAGTTTCTTCTAGTGTATCAGTCCCATGCGTAATAACAACGCCATCAAAGCCTTCTTCAAAAGCTAACTGAATACGCTGCTTTAGCATCAACATATTCTCCGGTGTAATATGGGGAGACGGCAGATTAAAAATTTCTTCTGAAGTAATATCAATAAATTCTGGAATAATTGTCATTGTTTCTGCTAAAGGATGTTGTTGAGACAACGTCACCCCACTTTCTTCTTGAACCATTGAAATGGTTCCACCTGTATGTAAGACTAACACTTTCCGCATGTTATTAACCTCCTTATTTTCTTCACAGTATCGATTTACATTATAGCTCAATTAGATAGCTAGCGAAACAATTTGACCCTTATTTTTTTTAGTGTTACACTTCAATTAATAACAAAATATTCAGGGGAGATTGTGTGACAATCTGAGAGTAGCTTATTAAGCTAGACCCTTTGAACCTGTCGGTTAGTACCGTTGTAGGGAGCGATTTGCATAGTGCATTTAACGACAACTACTAGGTGAGTTGTCGTTTTTTGTTAGTGATTAATTTAGAGGTGATTATTTGAATAAAAAATGGGTTTATCCTGTATCAAGTTTAATAATTCTTTTAGTAATTTGGGAAGTTTTAGTAAAAGTACTGGCCATTCCACTTTATATTTTGCCAGCCCCATCTAAAATTTTTTTATCCCTTTATACTAACCGAGCAATTTTATTTCAGCATAGTCTGACAACACTAGCGGAAGCAGTCATTGGCCTTATCTTATCTGCTATTTTAGCTTTTACTATCAGTTTATTGATGGACCGTTTCGAAACATTAAAGTTAACAACCTATCCTCACCTAGTGATTTCGCAAACAATCCCAATCCTAGTTTTGGGTCCAATTTTTTCTATCTGGTTTGGTTTTGGCCTAACACCAAAAGTCTTAATTGTTTTACTAATGTGTTTTTTTCCAATTGCCATTGCGTTTACGGATGCTTTAAAAAATGTCAATCATAAAAAAATCAATTTATTAAAAACATACGGTGCAAATTCATGGCAAATTTATCGTTTAGTCAAAATCCCAGAAGCTTTGCCCGCATTTTTTTCTGGGTTACGTGTATCAGCAACTTATTGTATTGGTGGTGCAATTGTTGGTGAATGGCTCAGTGCTTCCTCAGGTTTAGGTTATTACATGATCCGTGCAAAAAATGGCTATTTACTAGATAAAGTCTTTGCAACTGTCTTAGTCATTATTGGACTAAGTTTATTATTAAATTGGTGTATTACATTATTACAAAAAATATTACTCAAGAAAAGGATGATTTCTCATGGTTAAAATAAAAAAAATAGTTAGTATTTGTACATTAACTTTAGCTACAGTCATGCTAACTGCTTGTCAAACCGAAAATAAAGAACAAAAAACAAATAAAAGTAATGATAAAACAGAAAAAGTGACACTAATTTTAGATTATTTACCAAATACGAATCATACAGGTGTTTACGTAGCGAAAGAAAAAGGTTACTATAAAGACATAGGGATTGATTTATCCATTATCGAACCTGGGCAAAATAACACAAGTATCACCTTATTAGGTGCCAACAAAGGTGACTTTGCTCTGAGCTATCAAGAAGATTTAACTTACGCAACTGCTTCTGCTGAACCTATACCTGTTAAAGCCATTGCTGCAGTCTTAGAACATAATACATCCGGTTTTGTTACCTTGACTGAGGATAGTATCACGTCACCAAAACAGTTTGAAAATAAAACTTATTCAGGTTGGCAATCTGCTAGTGAAGAAGCTGTTTTAAAAGCTACAATGACAAATGATGGTGGCGATTTCTCAAAATTAACCTTAGTCGGTGACTCGGGTGCTGGGGCAGCTGATTTAGGTAAAAATGTAGATATTAAATGGTTTTTTGAAGGTTGGGATTACACAAAAGCTAAGATGGATGGCTACGATATCTCTTTTATGCCTTTAAATAAGCTAGATAAACGGTTAGATTTTTATACCCCAATTATTTTAGCGCAAGACAAAACAATTGAAAGTAACCCTGAGTTAGTTCAAAAATTTACCAATGCCACAAAAAAAGGATATCAATATGCTATTGAGAATCCGAAAGAAAGTGCGGATATTCTTTATAAAGCAACACCCGATCAAGATTTAGATTTCTTACAAAAATCACAAGAATTTTTATCAAAAAATTATACATCTAATCCAGATAAGTGGGGTATCATGCAAGAATCAGTTTGGAATAACTACACAGATTTTATGTTTGAAAATAAGCTAATTGATAAGAAAATACCTGCAAAAGACATGTATACAAATGAATTTATCGAAAAGGCTGAATAACCATGACACAACTAGAGATAAAAGATTTAAGCATTCAATTTAGTGAAAACTGGATATTCAAACATTTATCTGTAACAGTCAATCAAGGCGAGTTCGTTTCTATTTTGGGTCCTAGTGGTTGTGGTAAATCAACTTTATTAAATGTATTATCAGGAATTTTAATTGCGGATAAAGGACAATTTTTTGTTAATCAACAAAAAATTGTTGGTATCAATGATTGCTTTGCTTATATGCCACAAGAAGATTTACTCTTCGACTGGAAGACTGTTAAAGAAAATATCACCTTGTACCAAACTATTCATAAAGAACCGATTGATAATGCATTGATTACACACTACTTAACGATTTTTGGATTAGAAACAACCGTTAATCGCTATCCCGATGAACTATCTGGCGGTATGCGACAACGAGTTGCTCTCCTAAGAACAGTTTTAGCCAATCGCGATATCTTGCTGCTTGATGAACCATTTGGTGCACTTGATGTGATTACTCGACAACACCTACAAGACTGGTTGAAAAAAATTGCTAAAACGTTAAACAAAACCATCATTTTAGTAACCCATGATATTGATGAGGCACTTTATCTATCTGATAGAATTTTAATTTTAAGTGATAAACCAAGTCACTTTGTCGCTGATATTGATTTAACGGCTGAAATACAAACACGTGAATGGCTAGCCAATCAAGGTGCACGCCGACATAGTATTTTTCAACAATTAAAATAATCACCTATGAAAGAGAGGGATAACACATGGAAACAAATGATTTAATTGATGCACATTGTCATTATAGTAAGCCATTAGTGGATATTTTAATCGCCAATCAAATTCCAGCTCAACTAAACTGTCAAACTAATTTAGAATGGACAAAAAATTCAGTATTTAGTCAAGATTACCCTTTTTTATCATTGTCTGCGGGAATTCATCCTTGGGACAGTCAAACACACTCCTTTGAAGAATTTCTCCCTATTTTAGAACAGGCTACTGTGATTGGAGAAATTGGTATGGATAGCGTTTGGACGACGAATGACTTATTAGACCAAGAAAATTTATTTATCCAACAATTAGCATTTGCTTCATCGCATAAAAAACCTGTTATTCTCCACACGAAAGGTCAAGAAAAAAATTGCCTAAGACTGATTCAGCAATATCCCAATACCTATCTAGTCCATTGGTATGGTACCTTTGAATATCTTGATGACTATATTAGATTAGGCTGTTATTTTACCGCACCACTAGATGCACGATTTAATGAAATTTCTAAATTAATTATTGAAAAAATTCCCGTTGATAAGTTATTAATGGAATCTGACGGCTTACAAGCACTTGCATGGGTTCTAAATAAAAAAATATCACAAGTCGATTATCTATTAGAGATGCGTAATCACTTAGCCTACATTGCCAAATTAAAGCATTTAAGCATTAATGACCTTAGTCAACAACTAGTAACTAATTTTAATCATTGGTTAAACTTATCGAAAATCAATAACAGTTCAGTCTAAATAGTTATAACACTATTATCATCAAAAATCACAAAGAATCGCTTAGTTAAACATACTAATTCTTTGTGATTTTTTCGTTTTTATAATCTATTGGTTAATTGAGAGACATTAAAAAGTACCAGCAATTAACTCACGTTCAATTTGGAGCCTTTGAACTTTCATTGTTGCTGTACGTGGAATATCATCAAAAGCTTTAATGATTGGATAATTAAGCTGCGGTAATTCCTCAACAGCAGTCCACCATTGTTCCCAGTCCATCACTTCATTATCAGCAACTGAAATAATCGGCTGTGGTTTCCCCGATGAATCGCGTACAATGACAACTTCTTCTAAAAAAAGTAACTGATCTAATAATGCGTCTTCAATCGCTAAATTGCTATCAACACGTTGAATCAAATCAACTTGACGATCTTTTAAATGTAAATGACCATCATCATCGATAAAACCATAATCTCCACTATCCCACCAATCTCCGTAAACTGTTGTATTAAATCGATCATCTTCACCAAAATATGTTAATGCTCGACCTTTCGATAAAAAATGAATATGTCCGTCGGTATTTACAGGTAATTCGTTCCCTTTTTCATCTGCAATACATGCTTTGGTTAATCCTTTCAAACCAACTCCCATATCTCTTGCATCAGACGTTTTTAAAGAGTCTAAAGTGTGCGCTTTTAAAATCATTGGACCACACTCACTTTGACCGTAAACTTGTAAAAATATTGGTGTGTTAGCACTCGAAGCACGTAAAAAGCGTGCCATTGTCTCATTATTAATCGCGTCAAATGTCGAGTGGTAATAAATCAAACTTTGAAAAACATTTGGCTCTTCTACTGCTAAATGCGACCAACGCACAAAATTATTTGGATGAGTTTCTAAGGCAATTGGTTGATATTTCGGTAACATACGGCGAAGCGTTTCTTTTGTCGCACTTGTTAGTGGCATCATTGGAAAGCCCATCGACATTAAAGATGCTATACCAATATTAAAGCGCGAATGAACCGGTGAAATATGACAGGCAACTAACTCACGACTTACCATTTTAGCAAATATCGTTCGTTGCCATTTTGTTCGCCACCCCATTGAGGCCTGCGAATGACAAATTAATTTTGGAATCCCAGTTGTTCCAGATGTGTGCGTCATATACGCAATATCATGTAAATCTAAAAAATTTTGCTCGACAGGAATTGCCTCTACAAGTAATAGTTTGTCCAGACTAATTTTATGTGCCTCATCACACTTAGTCATTTGTTCCACACGTGGATCAGTCACGTCATCGTATAGTAAATAAGCTACACTTAAGCGATCAATAAAAACATCAATCGTTGACGCCGGCAAATGATAAGATACCATAACTGGGACGGCTCCTAGAAAAGTGACTGCTACGGCTAGTAAATACGTATCAAAACTTGGACTCTTATAAATAATCACTTTATCGCCTCGTTGAATACCACATGCCGCCAATTGATAAGCACGAAGTAAAACAAGTTGGTGAGCCACTTGATAATTAGTTTCTAATGGTAATTCTGGGAAAGCTTTCAAATTCTCATCTAAAATAATTGCTGTTTCAGGAAAAGTCTGGGCTGAATCTCGAAAATTTTCGTATAAATTTAATGGTGCATACTGTAACTCTTGTGTCATATGTCATCCTCCAGATAGTTAATCATGTATCATATAGAAAATATCATATCATAAGTATGTGATTTTTTTTATTAGTTATCTGATAAGTTACGACAAAAAATTAAATTTAACTTATTTTTACCAAATTACTTCCCATATTAAAACGTGTTATAGTATATTTAAAACATGTTTTTTATACAAAAATCAGTTCATTTATAGGAGGTAAAAAATGTTTAAAAAATTAAAATTTCTTGACTTTAAAATTTTAATTCCTTATCTTATTTTAAGCATTATTGGAATTGTAATGGTATTAAGTGCAAGTTCATATAATTTAGACCAATTAGGTAAAAAAACAACAGCAACTGGATTGAAACAATTATTTTTTTTAATTGTCTCTCTCTTAGTGATGATAATAATCTATAAAACTAAACTTAGTATTTTTTGTTCAGCGCTGTTCCAAAAGATTATTATTTCTTTCTCATTTCTTTTGTTGTTAGCGACAACTGTACTTGGTTTAGGGACAATCACTGGAGGGGCTCAACGGTGGATTTCTATCGGACCAATCAGTATTCAACCTTCAGAATTTATTATGATTACTATTATTCTTTATACTGCTTATATTTTCTCAAAAAGAGAACAATTTTTTCACTATAATTTTAAAGATACTATCTTAGGTCCAACAATCATCGTAGCTAGTTTAATTTTGTTAGTTTTCACACAACCAAATGTTGGCGGGGCCGCTATCTTAACCTTAATTTTTTTGATTTTACTTTTTGCTAGCGGTATCCCCTATCAATATATGTTAGGTGGATTTGGCATTATGATGCTATTTAATTTCATCATGACACGCTTGATACTTTTCCATAACGGTGTCTTACTACCCCAAAAATATCATTATATTTTCGATCGTTTTTCGGTAGTTAAGAATCCCTTTGATTACCAATTTGAAAATGGCTATCAACTAGTCAATTCCTATTTTGCTATCTATAATGGCGGTTGGTTTGGACGTGGTTTAGGACAAAGTATTCAAAAAAAAGGCTTCCTGCCAGTCGCAGAAACCGATTTTATTTTTTCAATCGTAACAGAAGAACTTGGTATTTTATTTGCTATCCTCATTTTAGCTGTTCTTTTATATTTAATTTTAAGAATCTTGGCAATTGGAATCAATGCTCATTCAACTTTTAACTCACTCGTTTGTATCGGTATTAGCTCAGCTATCCTTATCCAAGTCTTTGTTAATCTTGGAGGTATTTTAGGCTTTATACCATTAACAGGTGTGCCTTTTCCTTTTATGAGCTATGGAGGATCAAACTTATTGACTCTGTCAATTATGATTGGACTTGTCTTAAATATTAGTGCGAATGAAAAAAAATATGCTCTTGCTCAGCAACAAGAACACTCTCTTACTAATCATAGCTTAGCAACCTTAGCCAAAAAATAAAAACCCACACTACTTTTTGTGAAAAATCTAGATAGTTGACTTAGACTTTGACAGACAACTATCTAGACTTCAAAAAGTTTAGTGTGAGTTTTTTTCTTTTAGTTTTGCTTCGCTTTTTAATTGCGTTATCTTTAATAAATACAGTACACCGGTTAGCAATAAAATACTGGCTGTTAATAATAACGTTTGAACCCCATTATTGTGAACCACTAGTAGCTGACGTAAAATAGCCGTCATGCTAATTAAAATTAAGTAATTAGTTGGAATATGGTGTGAATCTTCAATATATTTGATAATCATAATAATAAACTCAAATAGCATGAAAAATGCTAAAATATGTTCTGAAATGACCTCAATACTCCCACGTTCTGCCGGTAATAAAATAATGCGGCCTAAAACCCATAAGTCATATGCCATGTAAACAATGATTAATAGCGCAAGCAAACCCAAAAAGACGTCCATGATTCGGGTTAAAATAAGCTGAAAGTTATGTAACAAATTGTTATCCCCTTTTATAAGTGATTTAGCAAATATTACCTTATTTACTAGAATATTGTCAACTTTAAAAACTAAAAAGAAAAAAGCTTATCTCTAAGCTTTCTCTAAACACCCATGTTCAATTAAATCAGCCATAATATAGGCAAATTGTTTTTGTTTTTCTTCTTGATTGGCACCTTTAAATATATTGAGTGCTTTAAGACCATTAGCAGTAGTCAAAGACATTTTTAGCGTTTTTAAATCTTTAGCAATGGTAATTTTTAGTTTTGGACTTTGGGTATTGCGTGGGTTTAAATCCAACGCTCTAACTAACTGAAAATTACCCGCTTTTGTTTCTTTAAAACCGTAATCTTTAAAACTATATGGTCTAGCAGTTGTAGAAATTTTATAATATTCTTGTGATCCTTCTATTGTTGCTTTATCAAAAAAAGACATCTAAATTCCTCCTCAAACTATTGTCACTTCTATTATAGGCAATCAAAAAAGAAAATGCTATCTTTTCTTGCCTTTAACGCATTTTTTGACTAATCTCAATCAAAGCTTGAGTAAATGCTGTGACTTCTTCTACTGTATTTCCATAACCAAAACTAATGCGGATTGATTCTGCCGCTGCTTCCGGTTGTGTTGGACGAAGATTCGTAATAACCTGCGACGGCTTTACAGTTCCCGCTGTACATGCAGAACCAGTAGAAATAGCAAACCCTCTTAAATCCAAGTTAGACAATACAATATTATTTGAGATACCCTTTAACCAAATATTTATAATATGTGGTAAGGTGTTCGTTAAGTCGCCATTTAATTCAAATTCAATATTTGCTGCGGTCAATTGATTGATGATGATTGTCTTAAATAATTGGTATAACTCATTTTTATCTTGACGTACAGTTGGGGTGATTAAAGAGACGGCTTTAGCCATACCGACAATTCCTGCAACATTTTCAGTTCCGGCACGTTTCTTTTCTTCTTGGTCCCCACCGTACAGCATAACAGGGACAATGGCACCCTGTTTAATGTAGATAAATCCAATACCCTTTGGACCATTTATTTTATGTCCAGATACACTAAGATAATCTACTTGAAGCTTCTTAACGTCAATATCTTGTGTCCCAAAAGCTTGAACAGCATCCGTATGGAAAAACGCTTGATGATCAACCAGTAACGCCCCAATTTCCTTAATCGGATTTAATGTACCAATCTCATTATTTCCATACATCACACTAACAAGAATAGTATCATCTCTAAGCGCTTCAGCAACTTGTTCTACTGTAATTTTACCAGTATTATCCACCTGTAAATATGTCACATCAAAACCTGATTCTTCCAAATAAAGCATGGATTGACTAACAGCACTATGCTCAACATTTGTCGTAATAATATGTTTCCCTTTAGCTTTTTGTGCCATTGCAGTTTGGATTAAAACCGTATTATCGCCTTCTGTTCCACCACTATTAAAAATAATTTCATCGGGCTTTGCATTAATGGCTGCAGCTACCGTATCACGTGCTAACACTAATTCAAATTCTGCTTGACGACCAAATTGATGAATACTTGATGGATTTCCATAAACAGATGTCATAATACGTAACATCTCACCAATGACTTCTTGACGCATCGGGGTAGTCGCCGCATGATCTAAATAAACAGCTCCCATATTTTTCACTCGCTCTCATTTCTTTTGTTAGTATCATAACACATATTCTCTAAAAAATTCGCTTTGATTACTTAAAAAATAAAAGAAGTAGCTACTGCTATACTAGCCAGTAGCTACTTCTTTTGCTTATAATCGATTAATCTGCGTGACGACTATAATTTTCTACTTCAGCAACAACAGATTCAACAAACATATCAATACCCATTGTTTGCATATCTTTACTACCGTAACGACGGACGTTGACATCTCCACTTTCCATTTCTTTATCTCCAACTACTACTTGATAAGGAATTTTTTGTGTTTGTGATTCACGGATTTTATAACCCATTTTTTCATTACGCACATCAACATCAAAACGCAATCCTTTAGCATCTAATTTTTTCTTTAATTCAAAGGCATAATCACTATGTAAGTCTAAATTAACTGGAATAATTGTCCCTTGAACAGGTGATAACCATGTTGGGAAAGCTCCTTTGTGTACCTCGGTTAAGTACGCAACAAAACGTTCCATTGTTGAGACAATTCCTCGGTGAATAACCACTGGACGATGGGTATTTTCACCATCTTCACCAACATAAGTTAAATCAAATCGTTCTGGTAACAAGAAGTCTAATTGAATCGTTGATAACGTTTCTTCCATGCCCATCGCTGTTTTCACTTGAACGTCAAGTTTTGGACCATAGAATGCGGCTTCTCCCTCTGCTTCAAAGTAATCCAATTCTAGCTCATCCATTGCTGCCTTAAGCATAATCTGTGCTTTTTCCCACATTGCATCATCATCAAAATATTTATCTGTGTTATTTGGGTCACGATAGCTTAAACGGAAACGGTAATCTGTAATATTAAAGTCACGATAAACGGCTACCATCAACTCAAGTGTACGTTTAAACTCATCCTTAATTTGGTCTGGACGCACAAATGTATGTCCATCATTTAACGTCATTTCACGAACACGTTGTAAACCAGATAAAGCCCCACTCTTTTCATAACGATGCATCATACCAAGTTCAGCAATTCTTATTGGTAATTCGCGATAGCTATGAATATCATTTTTATAAACCATCATATGATGTGGACAGTTCATTGGTCGTAACACTAACATCTCGCCATCGCCCATATCCATTGGTGGGAACATATCTTCATGGTAATGATCCCAGTGTCCAGATTTTTTATACAATTCTACATCAGCCATAATTGGTGTATAAACGTGCAAGTAACCTAAACTAATTTCTTTGTCAGTAATATAGCGTTCAATAATACGACGAATTGTTGCACCTTTTGGTAACCAAAATGGTAAACCAGAACCAACTTCTGGACTAATCATAAATAAATCTAATTCTTTTCCTAATTTACGGTGATCGCGCTCTTTAGCTTCTTCACGCATTTTTAGGTACGCTTTTAAGTCTTTTTTATCGAAAAAGGCTGTTCCATAAACTCGTTGCATCATGTGATTATCAGAGTTACCGCGCCAGTAAGCACCTGCTACTGATAATAATTTAAAGACTTGAATTCGTCCTGTTGACGGTACGTGAACGCCACGACATAAATCAACAAAATCACCTTGATCATAAACTGTGATGACTTCATCTGCTGGTAATTCTGTAATTAATTCTACTTTATATGGATCATCCTTAAATAAATCTAAGGCCTCTTCCTTCGATACTTCACGACGAACGATTGGGTTGTTTTCTTTAACAATCTTCATCATTTCTTCTTCAATTCTTGGTAAGTCTTCTTCAGATATTGGCGCTTCACCATTATCTGTATCGTAATAAAAACCATTTTCGATTGCTGGTCCAACACCAAAATGAATCGATGGATACAAGCGACGTAGTGCATTAGCCATTAAATGAGCAGTTGAATGACGTAAAATACCTAGAGCGTCTTCATGATCAGGTGTAATAATTTCTAAACTACCGTCTATTGTAATTGGACGATCTAAATCAATTAATTCACCATTTAATTTTCCAGCTAAAGCTTTTTTCGCTAAACTATTACTAATACTCTTAGCAATATCCTGTGTAGTTGACTCAACTGCAAATTCTTTAACGGCACCATCTGGAAAGGTAATTTTAATTTCTGACATTATATTTCCTCCTAATAAATAATAATAATAATAATAAAAATAGATAATAAAAAAAGCCCTAGCAAGCCAAATGACCTACTAGGACGACAATTTATCGTGGTTCCACCTAATTTTTGAGACTAACACAAATAGACTAATCTCTCTTTGACGTGTTAACGGGACGACCGGTTTGATTTCAATCAAACTTTCAAAAGTGGTAATTAATAGTCCTTATTTAAGAAACTTTCAGCCTAGGTTTCTCTCCCTTTAAAACAGTGATCTATTAATCATGTCTTTCTCAAAAATTTTAATTATTTTCTATAACATTAATTTAAGCACTTTTCACAACATTTTGCAAGAGCTCAACCAATATTTCTTTAATTTTACCTAAATAATAGAAAACGACACCTGTCTGTTAACAGACAGGTGCCGTTTTGACTATAGCATTCAGTCATTATCTAACAATCAATAATGATTTAAACACCTTCGTATGCATCAATAATGATTTGTTTCAGCTCACTAATTAATGGCTCTTTTGGATTTGCTGTTGTACATTGATCTTCATAAGCTAATTCTGCCATGCGATCAACTGTACTTTCTAATACTTCTTCTGTCACGCCTTGAGCGCGTAAGCTCATGTCAATTCCAACACTCTTACCTAAAGCAATAATTCTTTCCACTAACGCTTCTACTAATTCTTCTGTTGTGTCACCTTCTAAACCAATGTGACGTGCCACTTCAGCGTAATCTTCATGCGCTCTAAAGTATTCATATTTAGGGAACATTGCGTGTTTTTGTGGATCTTTCGCATTGTAACGAATAATATGTGGTAATAAAATAGCATTTGTACGTCCATGTGGAATATTGTATTCTCCACCAATTTTATGAGCAACTGAGTGGCAAATTCCTAAGAAAGCATTCGCAAATGCCATACCAGCTAATGCTGATGCGTTATGCATTTTTTCTCTTGAATTGAAATCAGCATGATTAACAGAATTTTCTAAGTTTTCAAAGACTAAAGTAATAGCTTGTAAGCTTAGACCACGTGTATAGTCAGATGCCATTACAGATACATACGATTCCAAGGCATGTGTTAATACGTCCATACCTGTATCTGCAGTAATTGATTTAGGTACTGATTGAACAAATTGTGCATCAATGATCGCCACATCCGGTGTCAAAGCATAATCTGCTAATGGGTATTTAACATGTGTTTCACTATCTGTAATTACCGCAAAAGGTGTCACTTCTGCTCCAGTTCCAGATGTTGTTGGTACACACACCAAACGAGATTTTTCAGGTTTAGAGAATTTGTAGATACGTTTACGAATATCTAAGAATTTTTGTTTTGCTCCAAAGAATTCTGTTTCTGGGTGCTCATAGAATAGCCACATACCCTTAGCTGCATCAATTGCTGATCCACCACCTAAAGCGATAATTGTATCCGGTTTAAAGTCAACAATTTGTTTTGTTCCACGGTAAACAGTATCCGTTGATGGATTTGGCTCAACTTCTGAAAAGACTTCAACTAAAACTTTATTCGAACGACGTTGTAATTGGTCCACAATAATATCGACATAACCTAATTTAACCATACCAGGGTCACAAACGATAAACGCACGTTCAACATTTTCTAACATTTGTAAGTACTGAACTGAGTTTTTCTCAAAGAAAATTCGTGAAGGTAGTCTAAACCATTGCATATTATTTCTCCGTTTCGCTAAAGTTTTGTAGTTTAAAAGATTAACTGCTGTAACATTTCTAGAGACTGAGTTTTTACCATATGAACCACAACCTAATGTCAATGATGGAATCATTTCATTATAAATATCACCAATACCGCCTTGTGAAGCTGGTGAATTAATTAGGATACGACATGCTTTCATACGTGTTCCAAAGGCAATTTGTAAATTCTCATCTTCTGTATGAATACATGCTGTATGTCCTAAACCAGTCTCTAACATTCCTTCACATAATTCAAATGCATGCTCTGTATTATTTGATTTAACCATTGCTAAAACTGGTGATAATTTTTCTAGTGATAATGGATAACCTTTGCCTGTTCCTTCTAATTCAGCAATTAAAATTTTTGTCCCTTCTGGAACTGAAATGCCAGCTAATTCAGCAATTTCTTTGGCAGGTTTACCAACAATACTTGGATTAACAGCTGTTTTTGTCTCATTCATCACAGCGTCTTCTAATTGTTTTAATTCCGTTGGTTTCACTACGTAAACTTGATGAGCTTCAAATTCTTTTTTCACATCATCGTAAATTTCTTTATCGACAATAATTCCTTGTTCAGAAGCACAGATCATACCATTATCAAATGATTTAGATACAATTAAATCATTCACTGCACGTTTGATTTTGGCAGTTTTTTCAATATAAGCTGGAGTATTACCAGGTCCTACGCCAATAGCAGGTTTACCAGTTGAATAAGCCGCTTTAACCATGCCAGAACCACCAGTTGCTAAAACAACTGCTACATCCGGATGATTCATCAATAAGCCAGTTGCTTCAATTGACGGATACTCTACCCACTGGATACAATGTTCTGGTGCGCCCGCTTTAATCGCTGCATCTCGAACAACTCTTGCTGATTCTTTCGAACACTCTTGAGCCCCAGGATGAAAAGCAAAAATAATAGGATTACGAGTCTTCATAGCAATTATTGCTTTAAAAATAACTGTTGACGTTGGATTAGTTGTTGGTGTTACACCACAAATTACGCCAACTGGTGCAGCGATTTCGATAATACCTGTTTGAGGATCATCTAGGACAACACCGACTGTTTTATCATTTTTAATATTATTCCAAATTGATTCTGACGCATACATATTTTTGATAGATTTATCTTCATAAACGCCTCGACCAGTTTCTTCGACTGCTAATTTAGCTAAAGGCATATGTTGATCAATTGCCGCTAAAGCCATTGCTGCCACAATATGGTCGACTTGTTCTTGATTTAATAACTCCATAGCTGCTAACGCTTTTAGACCGTTAGTTGCAAGAGTCTGAATCATTTCCTCAGTATTCAATACTTCTGTAATTGTCACTTCTTCATTTGACATCGTAAAAAGTCCTCCTATATATTTCGTTTTTTAAAGGGCTTACATTTGTGAAAAAAGATTACTCATGGCCATCCCTTTCACCAATATACTAACAAAAATTCACAAATTTACGGTAGGACATAATTTAGGTATTCTTGTACAAAATTTAGAAAAATAAATATTATTTCGAATAATTTAAGATAGTTAGTTATTATATTATTTATCATTACATGTTATAATTAAGTCATCTATCGTACAAAAAAATCTATTTTATGACTATTTAATAATGAAATGAATGGAGAATGTGTATGTGTAATATTTTAATTGTTTCGTCTAATATGACGTTAAAATCTCAACTGGATTATCTCTTCAAAAAATATTTTGTGAATGTTTTTATCCTTCCACAAGCCGACAATTCTGAACAAGCGATTCACATTTGTCAAAGTACAATTCCAGAAATTATTTTATATGATTTATCTTTAAATGATGACGTTTTTATCTTACACGACAGTTTAACTAATAAATTTCCTAATTTAAGAGCCATTTATATTGATTCTAGCGAGAATTTTCCGAATATTCAAAAAGTCATTCGTAGTGGGGGAATCGACTATCTAGTGGAACCACTAAATGAAAGCGATACCTTAAATAGTATCCACCGTGCCATTATTTCTTTAAATCATATTTCACTATTAAATTATCAAAAACAATCTACTAACTCGACTGCCCATAATGCCGTACTACCACTAATTCAATTCATTCATAAGAATTTCCAAAAAGAAATTAGCCTCGATGAGTTAGCTAACTATATGCATCTTAATAAAAATTATATTTGTCAATTATTTAAAAAGGAAGTTGGTATGACATTTAAAACTTACCTCAGTAATTACCGAGTTGAGCAAGCTAAAAAATTACTTCGCGAAACAGATTGGGCGTTATGTGATATTTCTGATTATATTGGTTACGCTGATCCTGCTTATTTTAGTCGTCAGTTTAAAAAAATCGAAGGGATTAGTCCAACTGACTATCGTGATTATTATAAAAAGAATTTTGCCTTAGTTTAAGTCAGATAATAAAACATGGTATAATAAAGCTAGATGTTAACTTACTAACTAAAGGGATGATAATAAATGAAAATTGGAATTTTAGGTGCTGGTCATATGGGTGGCGCTATGTTAAAAGGTTGGCTCACTTCACCAGATATAAAACCGGAAGATGTGTACGTTAAAGGCGGTTCAGGTGGTACAGCTGAAAAACTACAACGTGACTTAAATTATCAATTAGTGTCATCGTTAGAAGAATTCACTTATTGTGATATCATTTTTATTGCTGTTAATACAGCAATTGTTCTACCAACACTGACTGATTTAACACCAATTATAAGTGAGAAAAAAATTCCAGTAGTCTCTGTGTCTGCCGGTGTTTCATTAGATGAAATGGCAGTTGTTCTAGGAGCAGATTATCCAATGGCACATGCCATACCAAACACACCCGTACAAATTCATCAAGGAACAATTGGAATTTCATATAATAAACAACTGACTATAGCTGTTATGGAACTAATTGAAGCAGCCTTTAAACCCCTTGGAACTTTGATTAAAACTGATGAAGAAAAACTTGGTATTTTTGGAACATTAGCTGGTTGTGGTCCTGCCTTTGTTGATGTTTTTATGGAAGCTTTAGCTGATGGCGCTGTACTGCATGGGATGGACCGCAATCTAGCTTATGAAGTCGCTGCACGAATGGTTAGCAGTTCGGCTAACTTATTACTTGAATCTGGACAACATCCAGGTGAATTAAAAGATCAAGTAACATCACCCGGTGGCACAACTATTAAAGGTATCACAGCTCTAGAAAAAGAAGGATTTCGTTACGCTGTCATTAACGCTTTAGATACTATCATGAAAGCGTAAAGCAAGACTAATTTTCTAATAAATAAAAAGTAGAGATTTTATAATTCTCTACTTTTTTGTTATACTAGAGGTAGATAAACAGAATAAACACTATAAAGGAGGAATTTATGGCTGTATTAGAATCAATTATTTTATTAGTTGTTTTAGTAATTGCCTCAAACGTTATTAGTCATTACCTTGTATCCATTCCAACAGCAATTATCCAAATTGCGATGGGCTTTGCGGCTGCAATTTTTCTTGATTTAAACGTTCATTTAGAAACAGATTGGTTTATGTTATTATTTATCGCACCATTATTATATAGTGATGCCAAACATTTTCCTAAGAAAGATTTATGGGAGTTACGGGCGCCAATTTTTGCAAATGCCATTTGGCTTGTACTTTTAACAACGATATTAGGCGGGTTCTTGATTAATCTAGTTGTACCTCAAGTATCCTTGTCCCTAGCCTTCGCCTTAGCAGCTGTCTTGTCACCGACTGATCCCGTTGCTGTTCAAGGGATTGCTGAGCAAGTTAAGTTGCCTAAGCGTTTATTAAACCTAGTTAATGGTGAAAGTTT
The DNA here is from genome assembly GCF_001998885.1 of Vagococcus penaei. Lineage (NCBI taxonomy): Bacteria > Bacillati > Bacillota > Bacilli > Lactobacillales > Enterococcaceae > Vagococcus > Vagococcus penaei. The sequence goes on along the minus strand of NZ_CP019609.1, from coordinate 2,311,333 downwards.
GATTAACGATGCAAGCGGACTGATTGCTTTTAAATATGCGTTAGCTGCCTTTTTAACTGGAGAGTTTTCATTAAGAACGGCGACACTTGATTTTCTTTATCTAAGTGCAATGGCTGTAGTTATCGGTATTATCGGAACTCGTATTATGTATGCGATTGAAGCGACATTGCTTAGACAAGGAATCCAAGATGCCATTCTCCATACTTCTCTACAAATTTTAACACCATTCATCATCTTTATTGCAGCTGAGACTGTTCATGCTTCTGGTGTAATTGCAGTGGTTGTTTCGGGTGTTTTATCAATTCAACAAAAGCCCTTATACCGTAGCCAACTATCCGAAATTCAGCTAGTTACGGCAAAATTATGGGATATGATTATTTATTTACTAAACGGCGTAATTTTTGTGTTATTAGGTTCGACATTGCCTAAAGCTATGCATGCAGCGATTATTAATCCTGAAATTAATAATATTAAATTAATTATTTACGTGATTTTTATCTGGTTAATCTTATTATTTATTCGAACATTCTGGTCTTATGGATTTATGTGGTACAACCACTGGAAAGTGAAAGACTATAATTTGGCTAAACCAAAATTCCAAACAGCGTTATTAACTGGTTTAACTGGTGTTAGAGGTGCCATTACGATGGTTATGGTTCTATCGATTCCCTTCTACTTACCAAATGGGGATGCCTTTACTGAACGCTATTTAATTATTTTTCTAGCGAGTGGGGTCATTTTAACTAGTTTATTAGCTGCTATGATTACTCTACCAATCATGACAAAAGGTAAAAAACGCTTAATTTTATCGACTGTTGAGGAAAATCATTTTACCCAAGGCACAAGCAATAATTTAGGTGAAGATACGTCGAATCTAGAAGATTTATCAGAAATCGAAGCCAAGACCTTAATGACCAAACAGGCAATCAAAGCCTTAGAAGCTGATATTGATGATACCAATCAATTCGTTATTATGGAATTGTTAGAAGATTTAGATAAACAGTTACGTTATTTATACTTACATAATGAAAAGACGTCAAATGATTTTTATCATGAACTGGACGTAAACTACCGTAAGATTGCTGTTAATGCTGAATTTGACGCCATTATGGAATTAGGTATTAATGATAACATCGATAAAAAATTAATCAAAAATTATTTACAAATGATTAATTATAAGAAAAAAGCTCATTCGACTAATGTGACAATCGTTATGAAACAATTTCTTTATCGTGCTAAACGTGCGACTAAACGGATGATTTTCAAAAATATTTTACGCAAACGATCAACAGAAAATACTAATCGTAAAGATATTATGTTGCTTGAAAAAGTTAGCGCTGAAAAAGCGACTGATGCATTAAGAGATGCACAAATCGCTTTATCTGAACAAGACCAATATTATCGTTTAAAAACTAGCATTATCAATCAGATTTCATTAGAATACCAATATAAGATTGAACGGATTAATTACGCTGATAATAGTGATCATAGTGAATATCAACTTCTACATCGTGAATTTTATTTAAAATCACTCGATGAAGAACGAGCTGTTATCCAAAAATTATTAGAAAAAGGCCGTATTTCACCAACCTTAGCAAATCAATTACGTCAAACAATTAATTATAATGAAGCGACGTTCTTGCAAGGGAATATTGATTAAAAAAAAACATTTTGCCTACTTATTGTTAAGTAAGCAAAATGTTTTTTTATTAAAACTATCCTGGTGTCGTTTCATCATAAGCTGGCACCAAATTTTCTTCAGCCTTAGTCATTAACACTTTACGTGGCTTACTGCCTTCAGATGGTCCAACAACACCGCTTGCTTCAAGTTCATCAACAATTCGTGCTGCACGATTATAACCTATTTTAAAACGTCTCTGCAATAGGGAAATACTCGCTGTCTGCATATCAATAACTAATGCTTTCGCATCTTGATAGTACTCATCAAACGCATCTTGACTATTTTGATTAGATGATGTCCCCTCATCTGTTGGCATCATACTCTCAACATAGTTAGCTTCCTGTTGTGAGTGGACAAAACTGACGATTTGCTCGACTTCGCCATCAGAAATAAATGCGCCTTGTACCCTAATTGGTTTATTTTCACCCATTGGAACAAACAGCATATCACCACGACCTAATAGTTTTTCTGCACCATTACCGTCAATAATCGTTCGAGAATCTGTTCCACTTGAAACGGCAAAGGCAATCCTTGAAGGCACGTTGGCTTTAATAATACCGGTAATAACATCAACACTCGGACGTTGTGTCGCTAAAATCATATGAATTCCGGCAGCACGCGCCATTTGAGCCAAACGAATAATCGCATCCTCAACTTCATTTGAAGCAACCATCATTAAGTCGGCTAACTCATCAACAATTACCACAATATATGGAAGAAACGTTTTAATATCACCAGTTTCTAAGTTATGTTTTTGAATCATCTCGTTGTATCCATTGATATTACGGACACCAAAACCTGCAAATAGCTCATAACGTTTTTCCATTTCTTCAACCACTTTTTGTAGAGCTTGAGCTGCCTTACGTGGATTAGTGACCACAGGCGTCAGCAAATGAGGAATCCCATTGTAAACATTTAATTCAACCATCTTTGGATCAATCATCATAAGTTTGACTTGATTAGGTTTAGCTTTCATTAAAATACTGGAAATAATCCCATTAATACAAACTGATTTCCCACTACCAGTTGACCCAGCAATTAGTAGATGTGGCATCTTTGTTAAATCAGCCGATACGATATCGCCAGAAATACTACGGCCTAAAGGTACTTCTAATAGTTTATCTGGATGCACAGGAGATGCTTCCATAACCTCACGGAAAGAAACCATGCTAGTTGTCTGATTAGGCACTTCAATTCCAATCACCGATTTCCCAGGAATTGGTGCTTCCATACGGATGTCTTTCGCTGCAAGAGCTAGAGCAATGTCATCTGTTAATCCAACAATTTTACTAACTTTCACTCCAACAGCTGGTTGAACTTCAAATTTTGTCACTGATGGTCCTAAACTATAATTAGTCACCTTTGCATCAACGTTAAAGCTGTCAAAGGTACGTTCTAAAACTTGCGTATTGTGCTTTACTATTTTTAGTTCATTAGTTTGATCGACCGCTGGTACTTTTGTTAATAGTGACACTGTCGGCAACTGATAGTTGGGATTATCCCCTTCTCCTAATGGAATATCCCAATCTAAGGTACTTTTATCTTCGCTTTCTTGTTGTTGCACAGTCTCGACAACTGGCGGTGGTGTCATGGGTCTAAGCAATTCAGTTTGAACCGGTTCGTCTATTGGAACATCAACAACCATTTTTTCAACGGGCAATGTCTCCTTCACATTATTTATTTTGCTAGTTTTCTCTGAAAGTTTCCTTTTTTTTTCTCTTCAGCTAGCTTTTTTTTTTCTTCAATAATTTGATCAGATTTTTCTTTAAGGTTCTCAGCTGATTTCCCGCCAAATTCTCTGACTTTATTAGCTACATCATTTAATCCAATATTTAAAAATAATAAAATACCAACAATCATTGTACCAAAGGCTATAATATATGAACCTATTTTAGATACCAAAAAGTATGTGATTGAATATAAACTTGCGCCAATCACTCCACCACCAACTGACTGAGTGATTTGATTAACTTTTAAATCAGCGTAAATTTTACTCCATGTATGAGAAAAAATAGGTGTATCTCGTGTAATTTGTTTGAATAAGCCCATTTCTAGAAATAGTAATACACCCAAATAGAAAACTAAGGCACCAATCCAAATTGTAGCTCGCTTGAATTTAGGGTCTTTCCCCATAAACATTAGCAGAGCACCATAAAAAATTAAGAAAATAGCCATTACTAAATAACTATTACCAACTAATAACCGAAACACATTTGCCATTAGCAAACCAAGAAAGCCTAGTTTAAGCGCACCTAACAAACCAAAAATAATAAAACTAAGTCCAATGATGAAATAGGTTGTACGGTCTTGTTGTTTCTTTTGCTTGGCAGTCGGCTTCTTAGTAGCCTTTTTTGTTTGTTTCTTCTTAACCATTGCTCTACTCCTTATATTAAATTTTCAGATACCATCAAGTTTATTTTAAAAATAAACGAATGATTTTATGTTTTTTTCAGTATATGGTGGGAATAAAAACGGAATACTGATAATCCGTGAACGTTTTAAGACAGACTTATTATAAGTGAAGGCCCGGATACTTTCAATCCCATGATAATCTCCCATACCAGAAGGCCCAACTCCACCAAACGGTAAATGATCATTCGCTAAATGTAAAATTGTATCATTGACTGTAATACCACCGCAATCAACTTGATTAACTAACCAATTAATTTCTGGTTTTTTATTTGAAAAAGGATAAAAAGCTAGTGGATGCGGATGACGTTTAATAAATTGCACAGCCTCTCCTAACTTATCATAGCCTAACACAGGAAAAATTGGCCCAAAAATTTCAGTCATCATAGCCTCTAAAGGATCTAGTAAATCAGCTACCAAAATTGTTGGTTCGATATAACGATCGCTTGCATCAACCGTACCACCTAACCAAAGATAATCTTGGTCAGCTTTGATTATTTTCTCTAATCGTTGAATACTTTTAGCATTGACAATCCGACCAAAATCTGGACTTAATTGAGGATTAGAACCAAACTGCTTAATTAATACAGAACGCATCTCTTCTAATAATTCGCCTTTAACTTGGTTATCGACAAGACAATAATCTGGAGCCACACATGTTTGTCCAGCATTTAAAAATTTACCCCAAATAATTCGTTGGGCAGCGAGCTCTATATCTGCAAATTTAGTCACAATTGCTGGACTTTTACCACCTAATTCTAGCGTAATTGGTGTTAAATTAGTTGCCGCACTTTTAGCAACGATTTTCCCAACAAATTCACTGCCAGTAAAAAATATTTTATCAAACTTTTCACCTAACACAGCTTGATTCGCATCAATTGAGGTAATGTATGTTGTAATATATTTTTTCTCAAAAATTTCACCAATTAATTGTTGGATGACTTTATTAGTATTGGGAACTTCTTCTGACAAACCAATTAAAGCAGTATTCCCTCCAGCAATCGCACCAATTAATGGATCAAAAATTAACAATACAGGATAATTGAATGGACCAATAATTAGACTAACACCATATGGTTCTCGTCGAACCTCACTTTTTGCCGGTTGCAAAAAGAGCGGTGTCCGTGTTCTTTGTGGTTTTGCCCATTTTTTTAAATGTTTTATTGTATCGTCAAGATGCAAATAAAGTACACCTAATTCAGTCAAATAACCTTCAGTTTCAGATTTATGTAAATCTTTGTGTAAAGCTTCCAATAACTCAGTTTCATAGCTTTGAATTTGATTCTTGAGTTTTTTCAATTGGTTTAAGCGAAAATTAAGCGATCTTGTTTGACCGGTGTTAAAAAAATCCCGTTGCTGTCTAACTATATCATTAAACATGGAATAATCTCCTTTCATAAAACACAAATAGAGCTATGCCTTTTGATTTCATAGCTCTATTTTACCATTAATTATCTTTTAGCGCTTGTTTTAATGCTAATGCTAATGGAGATTCTAATGCATCATCTGCTTCTTTTTGGTATTTCTTGATTAAATTTCGTTCTTCATGCTTTGTCATTTTCTTTTCACTTCCAGATTTTTTCTCAACCTTTTCAGTTAAGTTACATGACTTACATTTGAAATATGCCCCATTTTTACCCTCAAGAATCTCCATTTTCTTTTTACATTGTGGGCAACGATGATTAGATACTTTAGGGTCCTTACGGCGACGATAAGAACAAGTATCGCTACTACAAACGTAAATTTTACCATCACGTGTGTTTTTCTCTTTTAATAAGCTATCACATTCAGGACATTTTTTAGTGGTTAAAGCATGATCAACATATTTAGTCTCACTACGTTTGATTTCTTTCACTAAACGATCTGCTTCTTTTTCAATTTTCTTAATAAACTCATGTTCTTTTAATTGACCGTCAGCGATTTGCTCCAAAGATTTTTCCCATTCAGCCGTTAACTTAGGTGTTACTAAAGATGGATTGACTAATTGCAACAATTGCTTACCTTTTGGTGTAACAATCAATGATGTATTAGTCCGCTCCATCAGTCCAGAATTAATCAATTTTTCAATCATTTCTGCTCGTGTTGCAGGTGTACCTAAACCATGTTTTTCCATTTGTCCTAATAGACTTGATTCAGTCAACGCGCTTGGTGGTGACGTCATCTCTTGATTAATCTGATAATGCCCTGTCAGAGTTTGACCTTCTTTAAATGTGACCCCATGCGTTTCACGCCCATCAGTTTTCTTCCAGCCAACCTGAATCACCTTCATTTGTTTAAAAACAAAGAGCGAATCTAGTGCTTTAGCAGAAATAGTTTGATTACTAGTAATATGTGGTTGTTCAAATAGACCTAAAAATCGCTCAGTAATTAAGCGATAAATTTTTAATTCATCATTATCTAATTTTTCTAAACGCGCTGTTTGCTCAGTAGGAATTAAACCATGATGGTCAGTCACTTTTGCATTTTGAAACACGTTAGTTTGAACGACATTTCCACCTTGTTTTAGTATTTGCTTAACACGCTCTGAGTCAAGGTTGACTACAGCATGTAACCGTTCCTTCATTGTTTGTTTCATATCCGTTGTCAAATATTTTGAGTCTGTCCGAGGATAAGTTACTATCTTGTGGTACTCATAAAGACGTTGAATAACAGAAAGGGTCTTTTTAGCTGAAAATTGATAACGCTGATTGGCTTCTCGTTGAATCTCAGTTAAATCATAAGGCAATGGGGCGTGCTCTTTTTTTTCTTTGACAGTCACTGACACGACCTTTAATGCTGTTCCAGTTAACTTATCGACTAGACCCTCTAAATTTTGACGTTCTTTAAACTGACGTGGATTTTTCAGTTGCAAGCGACCTTTTAATTGTTGATGAATAAAGTCTAATGTGTAAAAAGTTTCCGGCTTAAACGTTTCAATTTTTCTTTCTTGCTCACGTACCATAGCTAAGGTTGGCGTTTGTACCCGTCCAGCTGATAAGTTATCTTGATATTTGACTGTTAATGCTCGTGTCACGTTTAATCCAATGAGCCAGTCTGCTTCAGCTCGTGCTAGTGCTGAATAATATAAATTATCGTACTCACGGCTTGGTCTTAATGAATTAAAACCTTGTTTAATTGCTTGATTTGTTTGCGAAGAAATCCATAAACGCTTGACAGGTTTATTAAATTTAACATATTCTAAAATCCATCTAGCAACAAGTTCGCCTTCTCGTCCAGCATCAGTTGCTATCACCGCCTCGCCAACATCTTTGCGATTAGCTAATTGACTGATAGCTTTTAATTGGTGCCGTGTTTTAGGCAGTGGTTTAATACCAACTTTTTTAGGAATCATCGGTAAGGTTTTATCTGTCCATTCTGCCCAATCGTTACTATAATCCTCAGGCATTTTTAGTGTCAAAAGATGACCTAGTGCCCAAGTAACAATCACATCATTACCTTCGATATAACTTTTTGTTTTTTTGTCGCACCTAAGACTTTAGCTATGTCTTTGGCAACACTTGGCTTTTCCGCTATAATTAATTGCTTCATCTGATTCACTATCTCCATCATCTAATTTCTTGTAATTTTTCACTAACATCACACCATAATAAGCTTGAAGCTCCTCATCACAGTCCTCACAATATATTAAGTCATTTTCATTCCAAAAAGCAACCAAATAATCATCTTTTACACGATGACTTTCAAATTTATCACTATATTCATGACAAATGTCTTTAAAATAATTACAAGCAGCCTCGAATGTATCAAAAGATAATTCCTTCGTTATGTCTTCTTGCCACTCATCAAAAAACCACCACGGCTCATTTTCACTATATGTCATTATCACTTGATACATAAAAACACCCATTTCTTATTTGCTAATGGTTATAGCGTATTAAAAAAATACGTATCTGACAAATATTTTGTCTTATTAATTATTGAACAAAAAAAAGAATAGGTGTTATCCTATCCTTTTAAAATTATTTATAGTAATTCGCCATATTTTTTTACATAGATTTTTTTTACAATCATAACTAACACCAAATAAGCGATAATTGTCACTGCCAACCATGCCCAGTATTCTCCAGGTAAATCAACTAATCCAAGATTTTCTCCAAAATCGGTAAATGGTAAGACTGTACCAATAGCAATACCTAAAGTTGTGACAGTGGCTAAAATAAATGATGGGTTACTTTGGATAAATGGTATTTTAGGTGTTCGTAATGCGTAAATAACTAACGTTTGTGACCATAATGATTCAACGAACCAGCCAGCATGGAATACAGCAATAAACATTACTTGTTGTTCCGCATTTAACGTATGGAACGAACCACCAACAACAGCTGGACAAATGATAAAGTACATTAAAAGATAGGTTGTGATATCAAAAATTGAACTTGTTGGTCCTAACCAACGCATAAATGACCCAATACTTGTTGCGTCCCATTTTTTAGGCTCTTCTAGATACTCTTCATCCATATGATCCCATGGAATAGACATACAAGAAATATCATAAATCAAATTCAAGAATAGGACTTGCAAAGGTAACATTGGTAAAAATGGTAGAAAGATACTGGCAATTACAACAGAAAACATATTACCAAAGTTTGAACTTGCCGTCATTTTTACATACTTCATAATATTACCAAATGTTTTACGACCAGATAAAATGCCACGCTCTAAAATCATCAGATCTTTTTCTAAAAGGATAACATCAGCAGACTCTTTTGCGATATCTACTGCAGTATCAACCGAAATACCCACATCAGCCTCTTTCATTGCTGGAGCATCATTAATCCCGTCACCCATGAAACCAACCGTATGACCCGCTTCACGTAAGACACGAACCAAACGTGTTTTTTGTGAAGGCGTTAATTTAACAAAAATATTATTTTCAATCGCTACTTTTTGTAATTCATCGTCAGTTAAATGGTCGAGCGTATTTCCAATAATAATTGCTTCGTTTTTCAAACCAACTTGCTTACAAACTGATTTAGTGACTAACGCATTGTCTCCTGTTAGCACCTTGACACCGACACCATGTTTGCGTAACGCATCAAGAGCATCTTTTGTCGTTTCTTTTGGTGGATCTAAAAAGGCAAGATAACCAATTAAAACCATGTCACTCTCATCTTGGATTGAGAATTCACCAACGACACTTGGATTAGTCTTTTGAGATACCCCGATAACACGTAGCCCATCTTCGTTTAATTCATCTACCGTTTTTAAAATTGTCTCCCGTAATTCTTCGGTTAAAGGAATGACTTCACCACGATAATCAACGTAAGAAGAAATATCTAGCATTTCTTCAATTGCACCTTTAGTAATCATCTGTGTCTTACCATGATTATCTTCAATCACAACACTCATCCGGCGACGTTGAAAATCAAACGGAATTTCGTCTACTTTAGTATAATGCGATACATCAATCGCTAATTCTTCATCCGCCGACTCAATAATTGCTTTATCCATCAAATTCTTTAATCCTGTTTGATAGTAGCTGTTGAAAAATGCATGACGTAAGACCCGCAAGTCTTCTTTACCATCGACATCAAGGTGGTATTCTAAAATAATTTTATCTTGTGTCAACGTTCCCGTTTTATCCGTGCAAAGAATATCGATTGCCCCAAAATTTTGAATCGAATTTAAATTTTTGATAATAGTGCCTTTTTTAGCCATGCTAGATGCACCTTTAACTAAGTTAGTGGTGACAATCATTGGTAACATCTCAGGCGTTAGCCCCACTGCAATTGATAAACCAAAGAGAAATGCTTCAAGCCAATCCCCTTTAGTCAAACCGTTTATTAGAAAAACAGCAGGTGCCATAACTAACATAAAACGAATTAATAGCCATGACGTTTTACTAATCCCAATATCAAAACTAGTAATCGTTCGTGTCTCTGATACACCCTTAGCAATTTGGCCAAATAAGGTATCATTTCCCACTGCGATAACTATACCAAGTGCACTACCACTTACCACGTTACTTCCCATGTAGACAATATTCTCTAAATCAGTGTCTGTACTATGTTCAGTCACCTCGTAATCAGCCTTTTTCTCAACAGGATAACTCTCACCAGTCATCGCCGCTTGTGAAATAAACAAATCTTTTGTCCGATATAATCGAATATCAGCAGGTATCATATCGCCGGCCGCTAATTTTACCACATCACCACAAACTAATTCTTCAATCGGTAACTCTTTTTCCTGACCATCTCTAACTACTGTGGCTGTAACTTTAACTAAATTACCTAATTTTTCAGCCGCTTTACTTGAGCGTACCGATTGAACAAGCGTCATCGTTCCACTTAGGATAACCATTAATACGATGATAATAACACCAGTCAAATCACGTTCACTAGCAGGAACAATCAAATAATCAGTAATAAATGAAATAACCGCTAAAGCAATTAGCACAATAGTAAATGGAGTAAAATATGCTTTTAAAATTTCAATAAATAAAGGCGTTTTCTTACCATGTGAAATCCGATTTTCTCCATGTTTATCACGTAAATCCTCAATTTTTTCTGCTGTTAAGCCATCAATTGAGCTTGAATATAGGTCAAATACTTCATTCATTTGCTTTTTAGCAAAAAATTCATACGTTTTTTTTGTCATTTTTTTGACTTCCTTTCTATTAACCAATTTATCTAACTTAGTTTTTAAGTTGATAACTATTAAGAAAGAACCTTAAAAAAACAACAAAAAGTTTCTTTTTAAGATTTTTCCAATTGAATCATCAACTTATCTAACTTCTTCTGCTCACTATCTTCCATATATCAAAATCCCCTCTTACTTTTAATACTATCATACATTGTTTTGTTCATTTTTTGTTAATAAAAAATGATAAAATCCAAAAAACCCCCTCGCTATAAACACAACGAAGGGGTTAAAACAACACTAAATAAGCATGTTTGATTCATTCGTTGAGTTTTAGCACTATACAACGTAAAAGCAATAATTGCTTTAGCTACGTTAAGAAGAGCCTTAAATCGGCAATTCCTGTTATACCCATTGGCGTCTCTCGACATTTTTGGGCAGTAGCCTATGTTTGTATAGGAGCCTCACCTAACAATCTTTAAAATGACAACTAAAACTATAACTCAGTTTCTTAAAGGAGTCAATTACTTTTTTCAAAAAAACTAGATATATTGTAATTCTTCTTGATTTTTATAAGCTGCATCAATCATACCGCCACCTAAGCATTCTTCACCATCATAAAAAACAACGGCTTGACCAGGTGTTATCGCTCGAACTGGCTCATCAAAAATAACGGTTGCTTTATTTGAATCATCATGTAAAACCACTGTCACGCCAGTATCCTTTTGGCGATATCTAAATTTAGCGGTACACTTAAATTCTTTTGGTTTACCGATAGGCGTTGTAAAGTGAATTTCACTAGCTTCAAGATAGTCAGCGTATAAATGTTCATGGTGAAATCCTTGTCCCACGTATAAGGTATTTGTAGCCAGTTCCTTACCAACTACAAACCATGGTAATGCTTGCTCACCTTTACCACCACCAATTCCTAATCCTTGACGTTGACCAATTGTGTAGTACATCAAACCAGCATGATCACCTTTAACCGTTCCATCAAGCGTAATCATTTTGCCAGGTTGTGCTGGTAGATATTTCCCTAAAAATTCTTTAAAGTTTTTTTCACCAATAAAACATACACCAGTTGAATCTTTCTTTTTAGCAGTTGCTAAGCCTACTTTTTCTGCTAGTGCACGTACTTCTTTTTTCTCTAAGTGTCCAAGCGGAAATAAGGTTTTCGCTAATTGTTCTTGTGACAGCTGACTTAAGAAATAAGTTTGATCTTTATTATTGTCAACACCGCGTAACATATGTGATATACCATTCTCATCACGAACTACTCGAGCATAGTGACCAGTTGCCACATAGTCAGCTCCTAATTGTAGTGCATAATCTAAGAATGCTTTAAATTTAATTTCCTTATTACACATGACATCAGGGTTTGGTGTCCGACCGCGTGTATACTCATCTAAAAAATACTGAAATACCCGATCCCAATACTCTTTTTCAAAATTAACTGAATAATAAGGGATACCAATTTGATTAGCAACCTTGGCCACATCTTTATAGTCTTCAGTTGCTGTACATACGCCATTGTCATCAGTATCATCCCAGTTTTTCATAAAGACACCTACCACGTCGTAGCCTTGTTCCTTTAGTAGTAGTGCAGTGACTGAAGAGTCTACGCCACCACTCATACCTACCACAACTCGTATCTTACTATTGTCTGTCATTTACTTCACCATCATTTCTATAGATTTTGACATCTTTTACGATTTGAAGGTCGCAATTTTTCCGTCTTGTACATTATAGTGGTTTTGTCACAAAAATGCATCACTTTTAAACTAAATTAATTGCTTCAAAAAAATATAACATTTTTGACATATCCTCCTTACATCACATAATAAAAAAAGGTTAAATAACGTCAAATTCAGTTATTCACATGTATAGAAAATTACTTTTTTGTTTAAATTATTCAGATATTTCTTTTTATTACTTATCATTTAAGACTTCTTATAAAGGAGATTCAGATAACGTCATTTTTTAAAAATTTTCTTTGGATTTTTTAAAAAATGCCCTAAAAAAAAAGTTGTATATATTATAAGCTGTGTTATAATATATGTATAGACGAACTACTAATGTACAAGGGCATCCCCTTCCCCAAAAGGCCCTTTATTTTAGTTCGTTTTTTTGTTTTATTTAATGTGACCGTTGTTTAAAAAACAGCTGTCATAAAAAAGACGTTTCTAATTTCTTAGAAACGTCTTTTTTTAATTATCTAATTGTGCTAAAAAATCAGTGTAAATATCAGTTAATGGAACTTCTTTCTCAATGCCTGTGGCCATATTTTTTAATTTTACAATCTGTGTTTCCAATTCAGTTTCTCCAACAACAATGACCCATTTCGCATCAAGTCTATCGGCTGACTTAAATTGAGTTTTTGCTTTACGATTCATAAAATCTCGTTCTGCTACTAAACCAGCAGTTCTAGCCATTTGTACCAACTTCAATGTTTCCGCAGATGTAGACTCACCCAGACCAACAACATATACATCAACCGTTTGTTTCGTTGGAATCTCAATTCCTTCGGCTTCCATTGTAATAATCGCGCGTTCTACACCTAAAGCATAGCCAAACCCCGCATCATGCGAATCTGGTCCACCAAATTCTCTAACCAATCCATCGTAACGTCCACCAGCACAGATCGTTGTAATCGCTCCATTAAATCCGGGTGAATCACTCATTAATTCAAATACTGTGTGATTATAGTAATCAAGTCCTCGAACCATACGGTGATCAATCACGTATTCAACCTCAAGCGTGTCCAGTAGTGTTTTAACTTGTTCAAAGAAAGATGCAGACTCTTCATCAAGATAATCTAAAATAGATGGTGCATTTTCAACAATGACTTTATCCTTAGCATCTTTGCTGTCTAGCACGCGCAGTGGATTACTCTGTAGACGACGTTTTGAATCCTCGCTTAACTCTGCCTCATAAGGTGTTAAATAATCAATTAACGCTTGACGATAAGTCATACGTGACTCATGATTACCCAGTGAATTAATAACTAACTTAGTATGTTTCACACCTAATCGACGATAAAATTCCAAAGCAGATAAAATCCCTTCCACATCAGTTGCAGGGTTTTTACTTCCAATTACTTCGACACCAATTTGATGAAACTGGCGCATTCTTCCTGACTGAGGACGTTCATAACGAAACATTGGTCCAATATAAAATGCTTTATAAGGATTTTGGAATTCCGGACCAAATAACTTGTGCTCAACATATGAGCGCACTAACGGTGCAGTTCCTTCTGGCCGTAGTGTGATATGACGATCACCTTTATCATAAAAATCATACATTTCTTTTGTCACAATATCAGTTGTGTCACCCACAGCTCGCGTAATAACCTCAATGTGTTCAAACATTGGCGTTCTGACTTCGTGAAAGTCATAAACCTTAAATACTTCTCTTGCAACGGTTTCAATATATTGCCATTTTTCAACTGTTCCTGGCAAAATATCATTAGTGCCTTTTGGTTTTTGAAACTTCACTTTATACACTCCTTTTACAATCTATTATTTGATACCCTAATAGTACAAAAAAAACAGGTATGAAACAAGTTTTTACTCAAAAATAGTCTCTAAGTATACATAAAGAAAACAGATTTAAAATGCTAACTATTAGAAAATAACCATATTGCTACTTGCTTGTCTGCTAAATTTAAAAAAAATATCTCCATAAAGAGTCACAAAAACAATTACGACGGTCAAAGAACTATTATTTTAATAGCCCCTTAACCGTCGAATAACTACTTTTAAAATAATCCGCTAATTTTTCCAGTTACATCAATATCAATTTTTTCAGCAGCCGGTACTTTTGGCAGACCTGGCATAGTCATAATCGTTCCCGTAAGCGCGACAATGAAACCCGCTCCAGCAGATACTTTAATGTCTCGAATTGTAACAGTAAAATCAGTTGGTGCACCTAATTTGGTTTGATCATCTGAAAACGAGTATTGTGTTTTAGCCATACAAACTGGTAAGTTGGCTAAATTATATTTTTCTAATTGACGAATTTGCTTCATTGCTGAAGCAGTATAGTCGACACCTGAACCGCCATAAATTTTTGTAACAATTTTTTCAATTTTAGTCTCAATTGAATCTGATACATCATAGCAATAAGTAAATTCTGATGGCTCTTCAGTTAATTTAATAACAGACTCAGCTAATTCAATTCCACCTTGACTTCCTTTAGACCAAACATCAGATAAAACGACTGGTATTTCAAGCGTCTGGCATAAATCTGTCAACATTTGGACTTCAGCAGGTGTATCAGTCGGAAATTTATTGATGGCAACAACAACTGGTAAGCCAAACTGCTTATTTAAATTATCATAGTGACGTTGTAAATTAGCAATACCTACTCGTAGTGCTTCTACATTTTCTTCTGCTAAATCTTTTTTACTAATACCACCATGCATTTTTAATGCACGAATTGTTGCAACTAAAACAACCGCATCTGGTTCTAAATCACCCACTCGGCATTTAATATCTAGAAATTTTTCTGCACCTAAATCGGCGCCAAATCCGGCTTCAGTTACAACATAATCAGCAAAATTCAAAGCAGTTTCGGTCGCAATTAAACTATTACAACCATGCGCAATATTTGCAAAAGGACCGCCATGAATAATCGCTGGTGTGTGTTCAAGGGTTTGTACTAGATTCGGTAAAATAGCTTCTTTTAATAAAGCTGTCATAGCGCCTTCAGCTTTTAAATCGCCTGCTGTTACAGGCTCTCCATCAAACGTATAACCAATAATAATACGTTTAATACGCGCTTTTAAATCAGTTAAGTCAGTCGCTAAACAGAGAATTGCCATAATTTCCGAAGCTACAGTAATATCAAAGCCATCTTCACGAGGCACACCGTTCATTTTTCCTTGTAGCCCATCAACAATATGACGCAATTGACGATCGTTCATATCTATTGCACGCTTCCAAGTAATAGTACGACTATCAATCATTAACTCATTACCATGATGGATATGATTGTCAATTAACGCTGCTAATAGATTATTTGCGGCACCTATAGCATGAAAATCACCTGTAAAATGTAAATTAATATCTTCCATTGGTACAACCTGCGCATAGCCACCACCAGCTGCTCCACCTTTGATACCAAAAACTGGGCCTAGAGAAGGCTCACGTAAGGCTAAAATCGTTTTTTTATTTAATGCACTTAAAGAATCAGCTAAACCAACTGAAGTCGTTGTCTTTCCTTCACCTGCAGGTGTCGGTGTGATAGCAGTTACTAAAATTAATTTACCTCGCTGTGTCTCGGGTGGACAAATGGATACATCAATTTTAGCTTTATAGTTCCCATAAGGAATTAACGCCTCATCAGGCAAGCCAACTTTTTTAGCTATTTCTGTTATTGGTTCCATTTCAATAGAATTTGCAATATCAATATCTGATTTAAACATTTATATAACGACTCCTTTAACTTTATTAAAATCTTACTTTTATTATAATCGATAAACATAATAAAACAAGAACATTTTTTATAAAATAATAAAAATAATCTTTAAAAAACCATAAAAACACGAACTAAAAATGTTTTTTGTGTAAAATAATACATAAAAAGCTCAAGAATAACTTTATTCCTGAGCAATTATAAACAATTATGAACGCCGATTGTACGATTGTGTTAGGTAGAAAATTGGGATACCAATCAAAGTTAATCCAATACCAGTGAGCGCTAAGAAAAATTGTGTCCAAAGCGTTATGATTAAAATAAATAGTCCACCTATGATTGCTACTAATGGAATAAAAGGGTACAAGGGGACTTTATATGGTCTGTTAAGTTCCGGTTCTCTTTTCCGCAATATAAATACAGCTAAAAAAATCAACAAACTAAATAGCCACATAACAAAGACCAGCATATCTGTTAATAAATCAAATGAACCCAGACACATCATAATAATTGCAATCCCTAATTGAACTAGCGCAGCAACGTAAGGGATTTTGGTTTTGTTAGATAATTTTTTCAAATAACGACTTCCTGGTAATAAGTTTTCCTCTGCCAATGCAAACGGGACACGAATTCCTGTCATTACGTAACCGTTCAGTGCGCCGTAAACAGAAATCAAAATACCACAAGTAATTAACTTCCCACCAAATTGACCAAACAATGACATCGCAGCGTCAGAAGCTGCATTTTGGTTACCAACCAATTCATTAAAAGGTAACACTCGTAAGAAAGTTAAGTTAACTAGGACATAGACAACTGTGATAAAACTTAATCCTAAAAAAATAGCTTTAGGTAACATTTTATCAGGACGTTTCATCTCACCAGCCATCGCACCAACACCCAACCAACCATCATAAGCAAACATTGTCGCAAATAATGCCGAAGCAAACATAGCGATAATCGGACTATCACTAGGTAAAATAGTTTGACTACTATCTAGGATACTAGTGTTCGCCCCACGAAACATACCAAAAATAACAATTAAACTAATTGGAATTAATTTTAGCACTAATGATAACGATTGAAATCTCGAAGCAACTTTGGCACCCAATAAATTAATGACTGTTACAGATAACCCCACAAGTACAGCAAATGGAATCAATAGACTTTGATTAAGACTAAATAAATGAATCAGTTGTGTACTAAAAATGATTGATAAGGCTGCAATATTAGCTGGAAAATATATAATTGTCTGAGCCCAACCTAATAAAAACCCAGGTAACTTGCCATAAGTATATTCAATATATTTAATTGCTCCACCTGTTTTAGGAATTGCTGTCGCTAATTCCGCACTAGTTAATCCCGCACAGAGTGTTAAAATACCACCAACAAACCAAGCCAATAAAGTTAACAAAGGCGTCTGAGCTGCCTGTGAGACACTCGCGACTTTAAAAAATACACCCGCTCCAATAACAGTTCCCATAACAGTTGAAAATGCGCCAAACATGGTAATATCTTTTTTTAATTGTTGTTCTTCCATTGAATCCCACCTTTTAAATTATTATAACCGATTTTTTTTCTTAATAAAGAAAAAATGACTTTTCTAAATCGATTTTTTTGACACTAATATTTTAAAATGACACAATTATCAAAACCTATGATAAACTAATAACATAAAGGAGATGATATTATGGTAAAAAGTGTGTTTACTGTCAAAGAAATAACTGGAAAACTGTTACAATCAACACTTTATATGGAAAAAGGCACATTAATTGTTGTTCAAAATAATACTGAACGAAAAATCTATACAGATATTGATTTTTTTGAACTGATTTATGATGGTGAAACCCTAAAATTAAATTTTTCAACTATTGGTACTGACCATAACTATAATGAAAGTATTGATTTAACAACGGTTCATAATATTAACGGTGTGTTGATACGCCCAGTTTAATATCAAGTAAAACCAATTTTACTATTTTTAGTATGATTGGTTTTTTTATGCTGTTATCTCAGCTAAGCATTAAATTTAATTTTCTTAGTTACTTACTTTATAATAGTATTCAAGACGTCATGACGACGTAAGAAAGGAAGTTTTTAACTTATGAAAATCGAAATCTGGTCAGACTTTGTTTGTCCGTTTTGCTATATTGGCAAACGTAAATTAGACCACGCTTTAGCACAGTTGCCCTTTATCCAAAATGTTCAAATTGAATTCAAAAGCTACGAATTAGACCAAAATGCGCCACTTTATTCTGGTGTATCAATTAATGAAGCTATTTCAAGAAAATACGGTGTGTCACTTGCAGAAGCAACTAAAATGAATCAACAAATCGGTGAACATGCTTCACATGAAGGGTTACATTTTGATTTTGAAGCGATGAAACCTACGAATACTTTAGACGCTCATCGCATCACAAAATTAGCAAAACATCATCATTTAGAAAGCCAAATGGTCAACGCTTTGTATGCAGCTTATTTTGAAAAAGGACAATTAATTAGTGACCATGACGTCTTGCTGACTTTAGCAGCATCCATTGGTTTACCTGAAAATGAGGTCAAAGATACTCTAGCAAATCAATCTACTTGGCTAAAAGACGTACGTGATGATGAAAATCAAGCACGTGCATACCAAATTACTGGTGCTCCTTACTTTTTAATTGATGAGACTTATGCCATTAAAGGTGCACAGCCTGTTGAACTATTTATTAAAGCTCTTACGGATGCTTGGTCTAATGCTCAAACAAATCAATCTGCTGACGATAACGAGTTGATTTGTGATGATAATGGTTGCCACATTCCTCAATAATAAAATTGATTAGACGTGATAAACTAAAAAGCTAGCCCAAAAGTCTTGTAAACTACTAACTTTTGGGCTAGCTTTTTAGCTATTAATTGATAATTTTTTTTAAATGATATATTAGAATTAAATTAAAAGAGAACATTATGAATATGACAGTTGATAAGTTAGACTATTTTATGAAAAATAAATTAAATGCTAAAGATAAACTGGCGATTATTTTCTTTTATTCTATCTTCATCTTAAATATGCAACTAATCTATATGTTATGATGAAATTTTTTGGAATTGCCATTATCCTTGCTATTTTGCTTACTATTTATGAATTAATCTTCTATCCATACTATTTATATTTATAAATAGTAAACTAAACATAAAAAAATAGACTCCTAAACCACTATTTAGGAGTCATTATATAAGTAAAATTTATTTTTTAGTCTAAATCAACATTATGGAAAACATTTTGGACATCGTCCAATTCTTCCAAAGCATCAATCATTTTCTCAAATTGCTCTAAATCATCATCAGACAATGTGACTTCATTTTGAGCAACCATTTGAATTTCAGCCACAGAAAACTCTTCAATTCCTTTTTCTTTTAAAGCATCTTGAATTGTTTGGAAATCAGTAATTTCACCATAAACAATAATTTGACCATCTTCAGCTAAAACATCACGAACATCAATATCTTTTTCCATTAAGTATTCTAAAATATCGTCTGCGTCTTCACCAGAAAATCCGATAATTGCTGTATTATCAAACATATATGCCACAGCACCGGAAACACCCATATTACCGCCATTTTTCCCAAAAGCAGCACGAACATTTGCCGCTGTACGATTCACGTTGTCGGTCAAAGTATCGACAATGACCATTGAGCCGTTTGGACCAAAGCCTTCATAACGTAACTCTGAATACGTTTCATGACCAGAACCTTTTGCTTTTTCGATGGCGCGATCAATAATATGTTTCGGCACGTTATAAGTCTTAGCGCGCTCAATAACGAAACGTAACTTTTGATTGGCATGCGGGTCAGGTTCACCTGATTTTGCTGCTGCATAAATTTCAATCCCAAACTTCGCATAAATCCGGCTATTGTTAGCATCTTTAGCACTTTTCTTTGCGACAATATTTGCCCATTTACGTCCCATAATTTCACTTCGCTTTCTTGTATTTAATTAATCTGTTAAAAACTCCATTTATTATTATACTTGTCACAAGCCATTAAGGAAAGAATTTTTTTATGCTTCACATAAATTTTTTGATAATTTCCGCAAATTAATGCGACAACTACAAAAAACCACAAAGTCAGATAATACTTTGTGGTTAATCATTTCTATCGATAATAATTATTTGACACCCATAATTTGTTCTTTCGCGTGAACTAAATCCGTTAAGAAACTACAATATGGTGTTGCAATACCATATTCTTTTCCTTTACGAACAATAGCACCATTAATGTAGTCAATTTCAGTTAAACGATGGTTCGTGATTAAATCTTGATACATTGACGGGTGATGTAAACCAATTGTTGAACGGTCATAACATGTTTTAATCTGTGCTAGAACTTCATCAACATTTAAATGAGCATGCTCTTTTTCAGCAATAGCGGCAAATTCAGCGACGATTGATTCAACGATACTATCAGCAACTGTTGTTTCACCAAAACCAGCCATGTTAGTATCTAAAATCGTACATAAGCCATTCATTGTTCCGTTAACACATGCTTTTTTATAAATCGATGATAAGATGCTATCAGAATAACGTGCATTCAGATCAGCTGCACTCAATACTTCAACAACTTGCTCAGCACTAGCACGATTTTCACCTAAATTTTGTAAGTCAATTGAGCCGTTACCAAATAATTTTACTTTACCAGGACCTTCAATACCTGCAGTCCACATAGTATTTCCCAGTAGGATATTGTCATAAGGAACATAATTTTTAATCACGTCTTCATGACCAATTCCGTTTAATAAACAAAGAACTTGTGTTTTTTCACTCAACATTGGTTGAATAGCTTGCATCATGCCATCAAGCTGCATTGCTTTTGTAAATAGAATGACCAAATCAGCCGAAAAATCAATTGATTGGCAATCAGTTTGATGATAAGCCGGTAATTTTTCAATAATAACCTCACCATTAAAATTAGCTTCTAAACCTGCTTGATTAATTTGATTGACATGATCTGCCCAACCATCAATTAAAATAACGTCATTTCCTGCTTTATGAAGCATTAAACCAAAACGGCTTCCCATGGCTCCAGCACCAGCTATAATAATATTCATTGTCATTCCTCCAATTTTTTCTTACCCCTTATCAATAAGAGAAGGGATAGTTTATTTAAACCTGTTTATAGTCACCATATCAAATGGCACTATTTTGTATAACTAATCATATTTTAAAGAATTTCCGCATAAACTATGATAATCTAATTATAACATAGCATTAAAGAAATATTTCATTTTTAAAAAATGGAAACGCTTCATACTATAAATTAAGGGTGAATTTATCTATGAATATTCAACAATTAAAATACTTTATCGAAATTAGTAACACACGTAATGTTTCACTAGCCGCTAAAAATTTGTTTGTCACACAACCAACACTATCATTATCCTTAAAAAAGTTAGAAACGGAACTAGGAACAGCCTTATTCAAGCACACTGACCAACCATTCCAATTAACAGATGCTGGTCGACATTTATACGAAAATGGCTTAGAAATTGTTCAACAGTTTGAACAAGTCATTGTAGATATTCAGACAATGTCTGAGTGTAAAAAAAAGGCCAAAATACGTTTAGGGCTAACAACCTTGTTTTCCGTGCAATTTATGCCAGAAATTTCTGCATTTCTCTCAGCTAATCCACATGTTGAGTTAGCAATTCGCCAAGATGGCTCGCCTCGTCTTCAAGAAATGTTAGTTAATAAGGAACTTGATATTGGTTTGATTTCATTCCCAAATAATCATCCGGAAAGCTTAGCGATGGAGGCCTTAGAGACAACAACACAAGGCTATCATGTTTACGTTGTTCTACCAAATCATCATCCTTTAGCCACTGCTAAAGAACTGACTTTTAAAGATTTAAAAGGCGAACGTTTTTCATCTCTATCCGAAAAATTTATGATTGGTCGCTTATTACGATCTCGTACCCGAGAATTCGGATACGAGCCAGATATTGTCTTAGAAAATGATGATTTACAGGTTCTCATTCATAGCGTGCATGATAATCATTCAATTTGTCTGTTACCTATTGAGTACCAGGCAGTTGGCAAAAGTGAGCACGTTACTTGGGTACCGTTAAAAGATAAATTCGCTTACTTCCCAATTGGAATAGCTTTTAGAAAAGGTTTCAGTCTCTCAAAAGAAATTAGCGATTTTATTGATGCTATCAAAAAAAATTAGCCTTGGTATTTGAAAACGACACTACTATCATATAATTTTAAAACTTTTTCAAAAAGGAATTTAGAGAATAAACCTGCAACAATCGGTACAACAAACCAACAAATAACTAGTAGCCCAATATTTAATCCTGCGTCAAGTGAAGCTAAAGGACCTACCAAGCCAACTAGACCAAATCCTGCTGATCGTGGTGTTCCAGAAATATCAAAGAGCGCCACGGGAATAGCAGAAATTACAGCTGTAAATAAACACGGTAAAAGTACGATTGGATATTTAAATAGGTTAGGCATCATCATTTTCATCCCACCTAAAGCAATAGCTAATGTTACACCTGATTGGTTAACTCTCCAAGAATTAATTACTAAAACAATCGTTGTAGCAGCAATTCCCATCGCTGAAGCCCCTGCAGACATTCCATTTAACTGGATAGCTAAACCAATAGCTACAGTTGTGATTGGTGAAATAATCAAGGCAGCAAATGAACAAGCAATCAAAATACTCATCACGATTGGTTGGAAATCAGTAAAGTTATTAATAACCTTACCAATAGCAACTGTGATTTGAGTCACATAAGGATATGTAAACATACCAATTAGTCCTGCACCAACCCCAACAACAATTGGTAAAGCAATAATTTCTACAGAACCAAATTTAGAATCAATCCATAATAAAAACATCACAGCAATTGTGGCAGTAATCATAATGTTGATAATGTCACCAGTTCCTGAGCCGATATAAGCCCCGGCATCTGCATTAAATTTAATTACTCCTGAACCAGCAAATGCTGCCCCACCAGTAATCATCATTTTAGCTGGTGTTAAATTGAATTGATAAGCAATCAAACTGGCGATAATAAGTGGTGTTGCTAGCTGGAAAATCAAAGCAGCATCAATAATCATTGCAATTACTTTGTATTCAGCAAAATATTTTAAAATAGCACCTAATACTGCATTAGGAATTAATGCAATAATTGTTCCTTGAGCTGTACCTGCCAGAACTTTATTCAAAAATATTTTTGGTGTCAATTTCGTTTCACTTGTCATAATAAAAACTCCTATAAGTTAAATTTATTTTTAGATAATAGTTATAGATGTTTAACGTAAATAATGGCACAGAGTTCTCATAAAATTAGAGGAAAGATTTCTCACAAATATTCGTGAGAAATCTTTTTCTAATTTAAGAATTAATAAATATCTGAATCATTTGAAAAACGAGCTAAATTTTCTTTAACATCACGTAAAAATTGTCCGGCTTGTTGACCGTCTAAGATACGGTGATCAATTGATAGACATAAGTTAACCATGTCAGCTACTTTAAAACCACCATCTTTTGTTGGTACTAAGCGTTTATTGATTGATTCTACTTGTAAGATAGCTGCTTGTGGGTGGTTAATAATTCCCATTGATTGAACAGAACCTAAAGTACCAGTATTGTTCAATGTGAAGGTTCCACCTTGCATGTCAGCACCTTTTAGCGTTCCTTGACGAACATCACTAGCTAAACGATTAATTTCTTTTGCTAGTCCTGCTAACGAATAGTTATCTGCTTGAGGAATTACAGGCACATATAAATGCTCATCTGTCGTCACAGCAATCGATAAGTTAATATCTTTATGATAAACAATATTTCCATTATCCCAAGATGTATTGATTTTCGGATTTTTCTTAATTGCTTGAACAACAGCTTTTGCAAAGAATGGGAAGAAACTTAATGACATACCTTCTGTTTGTTTGAAATTATCTTTCAATTTATTACGAAGTGTCACAATATTCGTTACATCAGCTTCTACCATTAACCATGCATGTGGAATTTCTGTTACACTTTGAACCATTTTCTTCGCAATGGCTTTACGCACTCCATCAGCAGGAACAACTGTATCATTCATTGTAGCTGTAATTGGTGCTACTTTTTGTTCTGGATGTACAGCTGGCGTTGGCGCTTTTGGTGTTTCAACTGGCTCTGCTGGCGTTACTACAGAAGATGCTTGCTGAGCAGGGTCAAAATTAATGATATCTTTACGCGTAATACGTCCACCTTTACCAGTTCCGACAACTTGTGCTAAATCAATATTTTTTTCTTGCGCTAAACGCATCACAGCTGGTGAATATCTACCAGCATTTTCCCCTGTCGCTTTACTTGCTACTGGTATATTAACAGGTGCAGCTGTAGGTTCTTTTGTGGTAACGTTCTCAACTTTTTCTTCAACTAATGGCGCTTCTTCCGGCGCTGATTCTCCAGCTCCTTCAACCTCTAAAGTCATAAATGGTGTCCCGATTGGCACATCGACATCTAATTCAATTAATAATTCTTTTACTACACCATCAAAATCAGATGGTACTTCTGTCGTCACTTTATCAGATACTACTTCCACTAATGGATCATAGCGTTTCACGGTATCTCCCGGTTGAACTAACCATTGTACAACCGATGCTTCTGTAACACTTTCGCCTAAATGAGGCATTTTAATTTGTTGAATTGACATATTAACTTCCTCCTAATTAGTACTCTGCTAATTCTCTCATCGCTTCAAGAACTTGTTTTTCACTGACTAAAAACTCACGCTCTAATGGTAATGCATAAGGCATTGTTGGTGAATCTGGTCCTGCTAGACGTTTAATTGGGGCATCTAAATCAAATAGGGCATCTTCTGAAATCATTGCTGCTATTTCACTCATAATGCTACCTTCTTTATTATCTTCAGTTACTAAAAGAACTTTACCAGTCTTCTTAGCAGCTGCCACTAGTGTTTCACGGTCTAAAGGATACAATGAGCGAACATCAACTACTTCCGCGTCAATACCTTCTGCCGCTAATTTTTCAGCTGAAGAGATTGCATATTGTAACATCATACCGTAACTGATAACAGTGATATCAGAGCCTTCACGAACAACATTAGCTTTATCAATCGGTACAATATAATCATCTGTTGGAACATCTGCTTTTAATAAACGGTATAAGCGTTTGTGCTCATAGAAAATAACTGGATCATCTGAACGGATTGCTGCTTTAATCATACCTTTAGCATCATAAGGATTTGAAGGTGTCACGATTCTTAACCCTGGTTGACCGGCAAAAACTTTTTCAGTTGATTGTGAGTGATATAAACCACCACGCACACCACCACCATAAGGCGTACGGTAAACGATTGGTGCTGTCCAGTCACCTTTTGTTCGGTAACGCATCGTTCTAGCTTCTGATAGAATTTGATTCGTTGCAGGTAAGATATAATCAGCAAATTGGAATTCACCAATCGCACGGAAACCTCTTAAACCTAAACCAACAGCAAGTCCTCCAATTAACCCTTCTGTTAACGGTGTATTAAAACAACGATCGTCACCATATTTTGCAGCCAATCCTTTAGTTACACCAAACACGCCACCTTTATCGCCACCTACGTCTTCTCCAAAAATTACTACTTTTTCATCACGTGCCATTTCTTCAGAAATTCCTAAGTTAATTGCTTCTAAATATGTCATTTCAGCCATTATAATGATTCCTCTCTTTCATTCACTTAATTTATTTAGCGTAAACTTCGTCTAAGATTGATTCTGGTTTTGGATCAGGCATTGCTTCTGCTTCATCTGTTGCTTGATTGATTGCTTCTTTAATTTCGGCATTAATTTGTTCCATCTCTTCACGAGTTAGATAACCTTCATCTTCTAATTGCTTTTCAAAAGCAGTAATTGGATCTTTGTCTTTCATTGATTCAATTTCTTCTTTCGAACGATAAATTGTTTGATCATCATCAGCTGAATGTGATGTTAAACGAGAAACCATTAATTCAATCAATTTAGGTCCTTTATTCTCACGTGCATCTTTTACAGCTTTCTTGAATTCTAAATAAACTGTTGTAAAGTCATTACCATCTACTCTAATTCCTTCAAACCCATAACCATGCGCACGATCAGACATTTTCTCATTAGCATATTGTTCAGAAATTGGTGTTGAGATAGCATACGCATTGTTTTCAACTACAAAAATCAGTGGTAATTTTTTAACGCCTGCAAAGTTCATTGCTTCTTGAACTTCACCTTGGTTAGCTGAACCCTCACCTGTTGTTGTTAACGTCACATAATCTGCTTTTTCCAATTGTGCGGCATACGCAACACCTGTTGCAAGTGGCATTTGCGTACTAACTGTTGAAGAGAATGACACAATATTATGTTTTTTAGAACCATAATGGTTTGGCATTTGACGACCATGTGATGATGGATCATCTTCTTTACCAAACGAGCCCATTAAAATATCTTTTGACGTCATACCCCAAACTAGACATGCTGTCATATCTCGGTAATATGGCAAGAAATAATCTTTTTTGTGGTCAAATGCCATTGCCATTGCAACTTGTGCTACTTCAGCACCTTGACCAGAAATATTAAATGATGTTTTTCCAATTCGGGTTAATTGCCATAAACGCTCATCAAGGCGACGACCTCTTACTACTTCACGATAAGCTTGAATAATCTCTTCTTTACTAAGTCCTGATTTTTTTAATGTTTTCATTTTATAATCAACCTTTCTATTATTTATGGATTGCTAACTTATAACTATCTAATGCTGCTTCTTGAATTGCCTCAGATAATGTTGGATGAGGATGAATTGCCTCGCCAAGTTCAATTGGAGAAGCGTCTAAATAAATAGCGGTGCTCGCTTCAGAGATTAGGTCCGTTGCATGTGGCCCAATAATCGTCACACCCAATAAATCATCTGTCACTTCATCACGAATCACTTCAACAAAACCTTGAGCATCTCCGTAAACTAAAGCTTTACCATTACCTGCAAAACTAAATGAGCCAATCTTAACTTTTTTATCTGCTGGGACTGTTTCTTTCACGTAACCGACACTAGCAATTTCAGGTGTCGTATAAACACAACGAGGAACGTTAGTATAATTTAAGATCGCTGTTTCTTCACCTAATAAATGACTAACAGCTAACTCGCCTTCCTTCATTGCTACGTGTGCTAATTGCATTGTGTCAATGCAGTCGCCAATCGCATAGATATGATCTTCTGTTGTTTGATAAAATTCGTTAACTTTAACACCCTTCTCATCAAATTCAACAGATGTATTTTGTAAACCAATTCCATTAACATTTGGCTGACGACCAATTGCAACCATTACTTTATCGACAGTGATACTATCCTGACCATCAATAGCAAGACTAAGTTTGTCGCCCACCTTCGTTGCATCTTGAACTTTACTACTTAATAGTACTTTAATACCTGCTTCTTCAAAGCGTTTTTTCAACTCTCTTGATACCGCTTTACTTTCATTGATTAATAAACGGTCAAGGAATTCAACAATTGTTACCTGTACACCTAAACTATTTAATAAAGATGCCCATTCAACGCCAATCACACCACCACCAACAATCGCAATGGACTCTGGTAGCTCTGTCAGTTCTAACATACCATCAGATGACAAAATAGTTTGTTCATCAATTTTAAGATTTGGCAATGATTTTGGACTTGAGCCAGTTGCTATAATCACATATTTAGGAACAATAATTTCTTCTTCTAGACTCTCATCATTAAATGTGACTGCCACAGCTCCAGATACTGGTGAAAAGATAGATGGCCCTAGAATAGCACCTGTACCTTCTAAAACCGTTATTTTATTCTTCTTACATAAACCCTCAACTCCTTTATGCAATTGATTAATAATCTCTTGTTTCCGGTTTTGAACTTTTTTGAAATCGACACTATAATCTGATTGATTGTTGATACCAAATAACTCAGCTTGTTTAACTGTGTCAGCAACTTCAGCACTACGAAGTAACGCTTTAGTAGGAATACAGCCTTTATGCAGACAAGTCCCACCTAATTTATACTTTTCAACAATTGTTACGTCTAAACCTTTTTGTGCTGCTCGAATGGCTGCGACATAACCACCTGTCCCGCCACCTAAAATTAATAAATCTGTTTGTTTCGCCATGCTTTTTTCAGCTCCTAATTTGTTATTTCTCTAAACTAAGCGATAATCTAAAGCTTGCTCTTCACCATTTAAAACGCGAATTGCCCCTTCATATAGCGCTTCCATTTCCTTTTCTCCTGGATGTCTAATAATTTTACTAATCCAATGGACATAATCACTAATTTTCTCACTAATATAATCAGAGTAAACTGCACCACCTGTTAAAACAATACAATCAACGTTACCATGTAACACAACAGCCATTTCACCAATTCCCTTAGCAATCTGGTAACACATGCCATCTAAATAAAATTTTGCTTGCTTATCACCGGCATCAATCCGTTTTTGTACTTCTCTTAAATCAGTTTCACCTAAATATGATTTCAATCCACTATTACCTGCAATTAACTTTTTCACTGCTGAAACATCTAGTTGACGTTCCAAAATATAATGTGAAAATTCAAGTAACGGTAGCGTCCCACTACGTTCAGGTGAGTACGGGCCTTCTCCATCAATACCATTAATGACATCAATAATTCGGCCATCTTTATGCGCCCCAATACTAATTCCGCCACCTAAATGAGCCACTATAATAGCGCTATCATGATAATCTAGACCTAAATCATTACTAGCATGTCTTGCAACTGCTCGTTGATTTAATACATGACTAACACTACGTCGCTCAATTCCTTCTAGACCAGAGATTCTAGCAAGGTCTTGCATCTCATCAACAACGACCGGATCGACAATAAATGCAGGAATATCTAATTTTTTGGCAAAACGATCAGCTAAAATTGCACCTAAGTTTGATGCATGAGTATTGTATTTTTCAGAAGTTAGATCATCAAGCATTTCCTGATTAACCATATAAGTACCACCAGGAATCGGCTTTAACAATCCGCCACGTCCGACAACAGCAATCAGCTGAGTCATCATATTGTGTTGATTAACAAACTCTTCAACTAAGTTAAAACGAAATTCTGTTTGATCGACTACTCGATGAAACGAACTAATTTCAGAAACACTGTGACGCAGTGTTTCTTCAGCAAGTAGTGTTCCTTCTGAAAAAATTGCTAACTTTGTCGATGTTGAGCCTGGATTAATTACTAAAATTGCTGACATATAAGTATCCCCTTTAACTAACAACTTGTTTTAAAGCAAATTCTAATGAATGTAATTTTGTTGCCGTTGAATCACTACGTGAAGTCAATACAACTGGTACCTTTGTTCCCACGATTGTGCCACCAATTAAAGCTCCGGCAAATAATGTCAACGACTTATAAAGCGTATTGCCGACATCAATGGTTGGAACAACTAACACATCTGCGTCCCCAATAATTGGGCCTGTAAATCGCTTGTGTTCTGCTGATTCTTTTGATACCGCTAAGTCTAAAGATAACGGGCCATAGACCACTTTATCTGTCGATTCGCTAAAATAATCAGTTAACTCTGCTGCCATTACCGAAGAAGGCATTTTTAGATTAATATTTTCTGCCGCACTCAGTAAAGCAATTTTTGGTTTTTCAATACCAATCTTGTGAGCCACAGTTGTAGCATTATCAATAATTTTAATTAATGCTTCTTTATCAGGTGTGATATTCATAGCGCAATCAGTTAATAAGAATTGCCCTTGCTGATTAGCTAACGTTACCATTGCTACATGTGACAAGACTGGACTAGTTTTTAGTTGATGTTCTTTTTGTAAGACTTCTTTTAATACAACATGAGTTGGAATAATGCCCTTTAATAAAATCTGAGCCTTTCCTGAAGCAACATAAGAGACTGCTGCTTTGGCTACCTCATAATCATCTTGACAATGAACATATGTCCAATCTGTCTCTGAACCGAGATTATCGCTTTTATCAAAAACAACAAAAGCAATTTGGTTGCCAAACTTTTCTTGTGATTTTTTTACTAATTCAAGTATTTCAGGTTGTGAACCACCCGCTATTGATACTGTTATCATTCGAACACCTCATAATCTATATTGTCTATACACACAATCTACATCAATCTGTAAGCGTATACAAATTGTTATAACTTATTCTAGTATTGATTATTTTTATAACCTCTATAAGTGTTGTTATACCAATGATTTTTTTCACAAATAAATCGGAAGCGCTTTATTTAAATTACAATTAACAGTTATTAAATGAATAAAAAAACTTTATAGTTTTTATAACAGACTGTTTTGAGCAAAAAAATTATCTACTGTTGTCACAATCATGAATCTACTTTATAATTATTTTTAAGAACGGAGGTTTTTTATTACGACTGAACTATTAATGATTGATTTAATTACTGAACAAGAAAAAATTCTCACTTTTTATAAAATTAATTATCGTCAACATGTTAAACGGTGGTTATTAAGCTCCATATTATTTTTTGGTATTAGTACTTTGTGTTATCGTTTTTTGATAAAGCAAATGGTTAAACCAATCTTCTTAAATCGGCTAGCAACTCTCTATTCTTTATCCTTAATTATCGGTACTATAATAGTCATTAGCTTTCTCATAATATTAAGTGCTCTTGCCTTTAAAATAAGTCAACTAATTTATAATTATCCAAAGTGGTTAAAAAGAAAAATTAAAGCCATGCTTAATCAAACATTGGTAAAGCAAGACAGTTTGTACTATTACCTAACAAAGAAAACAATGAAAAGAGACTATGTCATCTCAAAAGAAAGCTGTTGCTACTTAACAACGACAATTGATAATCAACAAGTTATGATAGGACTACGATGTGATAAACTACCGTGGCAATCGAGTGAATTATTTATATTACCCAATTGGTCTATCGATATAAAACCTAATCGTATCAAGTATCGAACTAACTATCGCGCCATCTTTATTAGTTGTACTATTTTATTTTTATCTGGTCTATTTAGGGCTTATGGCTATATCACTGCACCAATTACCAATTATCCAATAACTAATGAAAATGAGACTAGTGGAAATTTTAATGAATCTGACCAGAACTCAGTTCAACAAATAGTTAGCCAAACGAGTAAAAAACCAATCAATAGAATTGATCAAATGAATCAACTTCAATTAGACCACGAATCAAATGACGTATTTATGACGACAAATTTTGGTAAATCTTGGGAATTCGTCCCTCTCAAACTAGAGTGGTTAAGATTTGGAGATTACACCTTAACAACGGGAACTATTCCGGTTGGCTATTGGATGGATAAAACATTTGATTTATCACCTGATTGGTCATGGCTGATTTTTTCACCTAAAGACGAGCAGCAATCTGTGTATCAATTAAGCTCGAAAGACAGTGGACAAACATGGCAAAAAAACCTAATTGGTGAAAACTTAGGTATGGCTAGATACCGAAAACTAACCTTCTTCAATGATGGTAGTGGTGTAGCGCTATTTTCTACTCGCTATGACCGTTCATCGGAAACAATTTCAATTTATACAACAGCAGATTATGGTAATTCTTGGCAAGAAAGCGGACAGACGACTATTACCCAACCAATCCAAAATACTAGTTATCTTTCTCAAGTAAGAGGTTTTATTGCTACTCGTAATGATTTGTATTACACAGATAATTATAGTCACTCATTTAAAGATACCATTGTTACTATTCCTAGTAACTATTCAAAAGATGGGATTGACTTATTTCAATCTCCAATGAAATAACGGAACTTTGCACAACTACTCTCGAAGCTAAATTCAATTTATTGAAAACAGATGGTGTTGATGTTGGTAAATGATTGGCATATTTATTCCAGTCAACTGATGGTGGTGAAACATGGAGTTTTGTCAAATAACTGTCACAAATTGAGCTAATTGATTAAATTAAAGTCAAAAAAACTCTCGCAAGTCACTAAGGACTTACGAGAGTTTTTTAATTAATTTTCTTCAGTTTTTAAAAAGAATTTCGCTAACAGAGCAGCTAAAACTCCTCCGACTAAAGGTGCTAAGATATATAACCAGACTTGTGATAACGCCTCACCGCCTACAAACAGTGCCGGTGCCAAACTTCTTACAGGGTTAACTGACATGCCAGTCATTGGAACCCCAATAAAATGTAACATGGTTAAAGTTAAACCAATTGCTAAACCATTATAGCTTGTTGCAGTTTTTTTACTTGTAACTGACATAATAGTGAATACTAAAATGGCTGTCAAAATTAATTCAACAAGAAATGCACCTAATGTCGAAATATCAGTATATACCGTTTGAGCTAACATATCTGTCCCAAAAGTTGACATAGATAAGATACTATAAAGAACAGTCGTTCCAAATAATGCACCTAAAAATTGCCCAACTACATAAACCATAAATTCTTGACCAGATACGCGTTTATTTACTAACATACTCAACGTTACTGCAGGATTCAAATGTGCACCAGAAATTGGTCCAACCGTATTGACTGCTACCATAATAGCTAAACCAAAACCTAAACCAATTCCTAAAGTACCAACATATGCACCACTTAAAGCGGCAGTTCCTGTACCAATAAATACTAATAAAAATGTTCCTATAAACTCTGCTAAACCTATTCTAAACAAATTACTTCCCCCAAATTTCAACTATTCGATATCTCGTTTTCGAGATCGTTCTAGTGTTTCTATAATTTCTGTCCCGTCTTCATTCCAACGTACCATTCTATAAAATGCATCATGGTAAAAAATAAAGCGGTAGTCATGCTTGTGTGCTTCATCAAAAATAGCTACTTTTTGATGAATAGATGTCATTGGATAGTCATCATAGGCTAGGACCCATAATGGATTTTTATGTGCATGTGTTGGCATTAAATCTGCAATATGCAAAATAACTTCGCCATCTTGCTCTAACTTAATCAATGCATGACCATCACTATGTCCGCCTGTATGGATCATTGAAATTCCTGGAAGCACTTCAACTTTTTCTTCGTATGTCATTACTTGGTCAGCAATCGCTTCCCAATTCATCGACCAATAAGTACTTTTCGAACGAATATTTGGTGCCTTCATCTCTGCCCATTCCGTTGCTTGGATGTAAATCTTAGCATTTGGAAAATATGACTTATAGGTTTGACTAGCTTCATCAAAAACAGTTAATCCTGTTGCATGATCAAAATGCATATGTGTCATTAAAACAAAATTAATGTCCTCAGGTGTTAAATTTAATGTATTAAGCGATGCTTCAACTTCAGATTCTCGAGTAACACCGAAGATTTTCCGTTGTTTCTCACTTAATTTAGCATTGCCAATTCCTGAGTCAATCAATAAATTTTTCCCTTGATATTGAATCAGTATTGGGTCAGTTGGTAATTCAATTTGATTTCTTTCATTCACAGGGTACTTTTTACTCCAAACTGGTTTTGGAACAACGCCGAACATTGCGCCACCGTCAAGATGTGTAATACCACCTTCTAACCATGTCAGTGTCATATTATGGAATGTCAATGTATCCAATATGATGACCTCCTTTGCTATATTAATTGTTTATAAATAATTTAATTCTTTAGCTTTAGCCATTAACTCATCTCTGAATTTCGGATGAGCAATATTAATTAGACGTTCAGTTCGCTCAGAAATTGTACTGCTCTTTAAGACTGCACTGCCGTATTCAGTTACGACAGTATCAATATCATTTTTAGATGTTGATACAGGCGCGCCTTCAAATAACATTGGTACAATTGTTGAAATTTCGTCACCTTTTGCAGTTGAGTATAGACAAATGATGCCTGTACCATTTTCAGTTAAACGAACACCCTTCATGAAGTCTGATTGTCCACCTGTTGATGAATAATACATACTCTTCACACGTTCAGAGTTACATTGACCTAAAAAGTCTACTTCGACTGATGAATTGATTGCAACTAAATTTTTCATTTGCTTAATCACATCAAAATTATTTGTGTAGTCACATGGTAACATCAAGATATCAGGATTATTATCCATAAATTCATATAAACGTTTGCTACCAATTGCAAATGTTGCAACTGACTTGCCTTCATGAATTTCTTTGTGTGAGTTATCAATCACTCGTTTTTCAGTTAAATCAACTAGGCGCTCCGGTAACATTTCTGTATGTAAACCTAAATGTTTTTTATCTGTTAAATATTCCATAACAGCATTGGGCATTGCCCCAAAACCAATTTGTAATGTATCGCCATCTTTAACTTTTTTCGCGATTTCTTTCCCGATAGCTAAATCTTTTTCACTTAATTTAGGACTGATTAGTTCTGGTAAATCAACGTCATTTTCAATTAATGCGTCTACTTGACTAATGTGAATTGTATTTTTATCACCGAAAGTTCTTGGCATATTTGGATTAACTTCTAAAACAATACGTTTTGCTCCACTAATTAATGACGCCACGTATGATGGACTTGTCCCTAAAGAAAAATTCCCTTCTTCATCCATTGGTGAGACAGTTGCCATAATAACTAACTGATCGCCATCACGATCTTTTAAAATTGAAGGAATATCAGAAAAATGATTAGGTAATAAATCTACTTTACCATCATTCATTGCTTTACGATCCATACCAGATAAGAAAATTGAAATTTCTTTTAATTCAGATTCATCTTTACCTACAATTGGGAAACTTGGTAACATACGGTACAATTTATTACCTTTTAATGTTGTCATTGCTCTAATACCATCTAATAATGCTGGTGGCTCACCTGGCATGATAGGGAAAACAATCGCGTCATTAGGTTCAATAACGTTAACTGCTTGATCGGCTGTAGTTAATTTTTGTCGATACATTTCTTTAAAGTTCATGAGGTAGTCTCCTTTTTGTCAGAAAATTCTGCATTTTTATTTTTTAGTAAAATTTGGTTTTTGTTTGTTAATGAAAGCTGTCATGCCTTCTGTTTGATCTTTAGTTGAAAATAGTGAACCGAACACTTCAGCTTCTAATCGTAATCCATTATCTAAACTCATTTCTAGTCCACGATCAATCACTTCTTTACTCAATTCAACAGCTAGTAATGCATTTTTTTGAATAGATTTAGCAATTTTTAAACCTTCTTCGATTAAAGCCTCTTGAGTAACTACACGGTTAACTAAACCAATGCGATAAGCTTCATCTGAAGAAATAACATTACCTGTAAAGATTAATTCTTTTGCAACACCAGTTCCTACTAAACGAACCAATCGTTGCGTTCCACCAAATCCAGGAATGATCCCTAAGCCAACTTCTGGTTGACCAAACTTCGCATTTTCAGCAGCAATTCGTAAATCACAAGCTAAAGCTAGCTCACATCCACCACCAAGTGCAAAACCATTAATACAAGCAATTGTTGGTTGTCTTAGCGTACTTAATTTATAAAAAACTTTATTCCCGTAAGTTGAAAATTCACGACCTTCGAAGACGTTTTTCTCTTTCATTTCTGAAATATCTGCTCCAGCAACAAACGATTTATTACCAGATCCAGTTACGATAACAACATCAATATCTTGACGCATACTGATTTCATCAACCATTTGTTCCAATTCTTTTAAGACGTCACTACTTAAAGCATTTAACATTTTAGGACGTTCAATTGTCAACATTCCGACACCATTTTCAACTGATAATGCTGTAAAATTTGCCATTTTGATTATTTCCCACCTTTTTTATGATCGTAGAAACCTTTACCAACTTTATTACCTAACCAACCAGCTTCAACATATTTCTTCAATAATGGCGCTGGACGATATTTAGAATCATTAAAGCCTTCATAAAGAACATTCATAATTGATAGACATGTATCCAAACCAATATAATCAGCTAAAGCTAAAGGTCCCATTGGGTGGTTTGCGCCTAACATCATCGCTTCATCAATTTCGCTTGCTGTTGCAATCCCTTCACCTAAAACAAAGATTGCTTCATTAATCATTGGGATTAAGATACGGTTAACCGCAAAACCTGGTGAATCTTTGATATCGATTGACACTTTTTTAATTTTGTCAGCCACTTCAACAATAATTTCGCCAGTTTCTTTACTTGTACCTAAACCATAGTTAATTTCAACTAATTTCATTAATGGTACTGGATTAAAGAAATGCATACCAATAACTTTTTCTGGACGATTTGTAACAGAAGCAATTTCTGTAATTGATAGTGATGATGTATTAGTCGCTAAAATTGCATGTTCTGGCGCAATAGCGTCTAATTCTTTAAAAATACTCAACTTGATTTTTTTATTTTCAGTTGCCGCTTCAATGACTAAGTCAACATCTTTTGCATCATCATAAGATGTCGAAGGAATAATACGTTCTAAAATTTCTGCTACTTGTTCAGCAGTTTTTGATTGACGTTGAACAGATTTGTCTAAAAATGTTTTAATTTTAGTTAATCCGTTTTGAACTGATTCTTCTTTAATATCATTCATATAAACGGTATAGCCAGCTGTTGCTAATACTTGAACAACTCCGCTTCCCATTTGACCTGATCCAATAACCATAATTTTTTTAATTGACACGTGGTTCACCTTTTCCTTATTGATTTTCGCTCTACCCATGGTTGTGCAATGATCTTACGTAATCGATCGGAGGAACTACCATAAATAGATGTAATTTTTGCGTCGCGTACAAAGCGTTCAATATCGTTATTACGCATATAACCATAGCCTCCAGTTAAATTAATAATGGTTTCAGTGGTTTCAATAGCTAAATTTGATGCTGTTAACTTTGTCATCGCAACAAAACGATCATCTTGTGTATCGTTGTTGTCTAAACCTTGCATGAGTAATGCTCTTGCGGCATAAATTTGTGTTTCAATGTCCGCTAATTTAAATTGGGTCGTCTGCATATCAATTAAGCGCTTACCTATGTTACGGTCATATGACACATAAGTTAAGCCTCGATCCAATGCTCCACCAGCAATTCCTAATGACTGTGCAGCAACTGCAAGTCGGTTACGATTTAAAATATAACCAATTTGTTTACGGCCATCAATAATGCCCCCAAGTAATTGCTCTTTACTAAGTTGTACGTGATCTAATTTAATCCCCGCAACTGGCAATGCCTTTATACCCATTTTTTGTTCCATTCGACCAACTTTGACTCCTGGTGTTTTTTTGTCTATTACAAACACACCATAGTCTTCAGTTCCATCTAGGCTGCGCACCTTAGCAGCAATTAGTAGCACGTCAGCAACTGGTGCATTCGAAATATAATCTTTTTGACCGGTTATTTCCCAGCCATCTGGAGTTTCTATTGCGATTGTTGCCATTTCCTCTAAATCACTACCAGTTATTGGCTCATTAAGTGCGAAACAACCATATATATCACCTACTAGGCCACGATGGAAATACTTCTCTTTTTGTTTAGTTGTTCCAAAAGTAGCAATCGGGAAAACACAATGACTTTCTTGCGTTAATAAAATACTTCCTAACGCTGGAAAATTTTTACAAATTAGGCGAATCGTACTGAGATAGTCGTGAAGTGTAAAATCGTCTCCTTGCGCATACAGTTTTTCTAAAATTTCCATTTGAAATAAATGCTTAATTTCTTTTTCAGGAAATTCTTCAGACATATCATAATGTCTAGCAACATTTGCTAGCTCATCATGAGAATATTCAGCAACTTTGACAACTAAATCATGCCTTTTCTCTGTATTCATTGTATTTTCCCTCTCCTACTTAACTTTTACTTTGGGTATTAATCTCTTTTAATTACTAAAGAAATTCCTTGTCCGCCACCAATACATAGAGTTGCTAGACCTTTTTTAGCATCACGTTTTTTCATTTCATGGATTAATGATACTAAAATACGTGCACCACTTGCTCCGATTGGATGACCTAGAGAAATTGCACCACCATTAACGTTTGTAATGTCTTCATTTAAGTTTAATTCTTGTGCTACACTCATTGCTTGAGCAGCGAAAGCTTCATTTGACTCAACTAATTCTAAATCATCTACACTCATCTCAGCTTTAGCTAGCGCTTTTTTAGTTGCGCTAATTGGTCCAGTACCCATGATTAATGGATCAACACCAGCAGAAGCATAAGATACAACAGATGCTAAGACTTCTAAGCCTAATTTTTCTGCTTTTTCGCGAGTCATTAAAACTAAAATAGCTGCGCCATCATTAATTCCAGATGCATTACCAGCAGTTACTGTACCATCTTTTTTAAATGCAGGACGTAATTTACCTAAAGATTCAGCAGTTGAACCAAATCTTGGAAACTCATCTTGAGCGAAAATAACTGGTTCACCTTTACGTTGTGGAATCTCAATTGGTACAATTTCATCTTTGAAGCGACCTTCTTTGATAGCTTTTTCTGCTTTGTTTTGGCTCTTAGCCGCAAACTCATCTTGAGCTTCGCGTGTGAAACCATATTTTTCAGCAATGTTCTCAGCTGTAATTCCCATATGAATACCGTGGAAAGCATCAGTCAGACCATCAGATAACATAGTATCAACGATTTTACCATCACCCATACGTTGTCCGTAACGTGCAGTTGGTAATACGTATGG
Source organism: Vagococcus penaei (assembly GCF_001998885.1). Classification (NCBI taxonomy): domain Bacteria; kingdom Bacillati; phylum Bacillota; class Bacilli; order Lactobacillales; family Enterococcaceae; genus Vagococcus; species Vagococcus penaei. Next base: position 2,272,723 of record NZ_CP019609.1, on the reverse strand, counting down.
TGCTTGACTCATACTTTCAGAACCACCAACAACTACTACTTCATTATCACCCAACATAATTGATTGAGCACCTAGGATAACTGATTTCAAACCAGACCCACAAACTTTATTAATTGTAAATGCTGAAGCATCTTGAGGGATACCAGCGTTGATAGCAATTTGTCTTGAAACATTTTGTCCAAGACCACCAGATAAAACATTACCTAAGATAACTTCATCAACTTCAGCTGGATCTAAGTTAATATCCTTTAATGTTTCTACAACAACTTTTTGGCCTAATTCTACGGCATTTATATTTTTCAAGCTGCCTCCAAAAGAACCAATTGGACTTCTTCTTGCTGCTACAATGACTACTTCTTTCACTACTATTCCTCCTACGTCTGTTTAAAGCGTTTTATTTTACATACCTATCTTATATTGAATTGACCAAAAAATCTAACAAGTAATTATTATCTTACCTATTAGTAAAACTAATAGGTTTTTAAAAAGGAATTTTTGGCGAAGAATGTATATTATATTCCCTTAATTTCATCACTTATTAAACAAATTAATAAAAAAAATAGTCATGATAAATTGATATATCCTCAAAATTCATCATAGCTAATTTTATTTCTTAAATAACTGGTTGGTAAAAATATCTTAAAATCGATTCATATACACTGCTTTCAACATCACTATAACTCTGTTTAATCGGTCGACATAGCAGCACATTAAATGGGATTGGATCTTTAAAGTGAATTTCTTTAAATAACGTTTTATCCATAGTCCGCTCAATTGGTGAAGGTAAAATCGTAATGATATTTGATTCTTGAGTTGCCTCAACTAGATAATCCCATGAAGACGATTCCAGTTTAATCCCCTCTTCTAAACCGACTTTACGCAATTTATTACGGACTAATTCATTGGTTGTATATGTTTCATTAAACGTTGCAATCGGATACGGTTTCAAGTCTTCCCAGTGCAATAAAGGACGATAAGCTAATGGATGATCATGATAAACAAAGGCAGTCATTTCATCAATTTGAATGACGTGCTCTTCAAAACTTTTGGTATCTAAGTTGGTTGGTTCAATTAAAATCGCATAATCTAAATCATTTTTAAATAACATTTTCCGTAGATAGTTGCTACCACCTTCAACAATTTCAATTTTAATATTCGTATTATCAACGGATAATTTTGGGAAAAATGATGAGAAAAATATCCTTAAAATTAGTGAAGGTAAACCAATCCGAATCGTTCCTTTTTGTTTCGCAGCCTCTTTACGAACCATCTGATTCATCTGCTCATGCAGCTTTGTTATCTCTTGAGCATAGACATACAGCTTTTCTCCACTAGGCGTTAACGAGTCTAAACGTCCATTTTTACGATAAAATAATACAAGTTCTTCATTAGTTTCAAAATTAATAATTAATTGGCTTAACGCTGACTGAGTAATGTGAATCTTCTTTGCAGCTAAAGATAAATTACACCCACACTCGACAATATTCATAAAATAATACAATTGCTGAATATCCATCCATCCTACCTCTTTCGCTTGTAATTGTTAGTTAAGAACAATATACTATATTCCACAAAAAAAGAAAAACAAACAGAGCTAAAGCGATAAAGTTCTGTTTGTTTTTTCGTTTTATACAAATGCGCTAGTACCAGTTAAGTGACGACCAACTAATAAAGCATTGATTTCATGAGTTCCTTCATATGAGTAAATTGCTTCTCCATCAGCGAAGAATCGTGCTACGTCAGTATCTAAAGTGATACCATTTCCACCACAAACTTCACGTCCTAAGGCAACCGTTTCACGCATTCTTAATGCGTTATGCATTTTAGCTAAAGCAGAGTTTTCTTCTAAGAAGTATCCTTCTTCTTGTAAAGTTGCTAATTGTACTGAGTAAGCCATTGTGGCAACAACGTTTGCTTCCATACGTGCTAATTTTTCTTGAACTAATTGGAATGAAGATACTTTACGACCAAATTGATCACGTTCTTTAACATATTTTAATGCTGATTCTAATGAACCATAAGTCATTCCCATTGCTAAATGAGCAATGTCAGCACGTGTTGAACGTAAAATTCTTGAAACATCTTTAAAGCCATTGATGTTAACTAAGCGAGTGCTATCATCTACTTCAACGTTATCTAAGTAGATATGACCATTTTGAACTTCGCGTAAAGCAACTTTTTGTTGAATAACATCAACTTTCAAGCCTTTAGATCCTCCAGGGACAACAAAACATTTGATTTTGTTATCAGCAGTATCTCTTGCAAAGATTGGTAAGATATCGGCAGTATTTGCGCCACCAATCCAACGTTTTTCACCATTTAAAATCCATTTATCGCCTTTTTTCTCAGCAGTTGTTGCTAATCCACCAGCAATATCGGAACCATGATCAGGCTCAGTTAAACCAAAACAACCTTGCCATTCAAATGATGCTACTTTTGGAGCATAGTGAGCGATTTGTTCTTCACTACCACCTAAAAGAATCGTGTTGTAACATAAACCACCGTGAACTGTATAGAATGTAGCAATTGATGCATCCATTTTAGCTAATTCTAAATATAAGAATGCATTATATAATTCACTTGGTTTTCTTGAAGATTCGCGGCCTTCAAATAATAGTGGGCTGTTCATAATTCCAACTTCAGCAACTTTTTGGAATTCTTTAAAAGGAAATTCTCCTTTTTCCCAGTGCTCATTAACAACAGGTTTTACATCTGTTTCTAATACATGACGTAATTTTTTAAGAATTGTAAATTCACCTTCTGTTAATTTTTTTGAAAACGAATACAAATCTAACGGATAAAAATCTTTCAATTCTTCTAAGTATGACATTATTTTTTCTCTCCTCTTTGAGTAATTGTTTTAACACCTAAATCTTACGTCGAATTTGACCAAACCGCCACTTAACAAATGTTATGTTTTCTATTAGTAAAACTAATAGGAATAGAAACCCCTTACAAAACAAGCGTTACACGTTACTTTACGAATTTCTTCCCATAAAAAAAGGTTAAAAATAAGTTGCTAAAATCAGATTTATTGTAATCGATTACATTTCCTATAAAAAGCAATCAACCTATTGTACACTTATTGACTGCTTAATTAAATTACTAAGTTTACTTGCCTAATCCTTTTAATTGTTTTGCGAGTGATTCATAAATAGGATAAGATGGATGCTCCTTCAATTTTTCATTCGAACTAAATAGCTCTTGATTGTTAATGACATCTTTTTTAAGTGCATCCGCAAATTTAACAAAGTCATGATTAGTTTCCTGATTATAATCTAGAGAATAATATTTAGATTGTCGATAAAATGGTTTAAGAGCCTCGTCGGTCATTTTTTCGGGTATATCGGCAAAATATTCATCGTATCTGACATCAGTTATTTTTCCATCAGTTGTGACTATCTGTAATCGTCCAATTAATCCATTGTCTAATTCTTCGGCATAACCATAATACATCGCATTATACGGCTCACGAATCCACTGGTCCATTTGTGCTGCTAAAGGCATAAATCCTTTTCTAGCAGAGTTAGATGATCCTTTGACTGTTTCAAACTCACCAGTTACACGATTTTCTTCTCGCATTTGTTGCTCAACAAATGTAATCCCATTAACAACGGTCACCAAAGTATCATCTGTGCGAGGATTAGCCGCTTGAAAAAATGCATAATCCGATAAACGTTTATTGACACCCGAATACTTCTCTTCATAATATGGGTCACTGGCAAACTCTGTAAATTCAACATTTAAAATATCATTTGTTTCTTGATTCGTAACGACTTCAACAATCCCGTAATTACCACCTTCAAATTGTCCTTCATTATGATAATAGTAACCCTCCAAATACCCTAATGGTGGTTGATTGCTCCAAAACATTTTAGCGAGCTTTTCTTCTTTGCTATATTTTGCTTTTGGATTTGAACCAAAAGTCGTTTGTGTCGCACCAGATACCACGTCATAATCATCTCTCTGCTCGGCAAACGTCACATCGCTCTGATTTTTTCCAGAGATTACTTGACTCTTTGTAACACTTGATTGACTCGTTTTTTCGACTTCAGAGTGATTTGTCTGATTAACTTTTTTCTCATTCGAACAACCACTTAAAGCCACTAGCATCCCCATACATGAATAAATAATTAATTTTTTCATCCCCTATAATTTCCCCTTCCCGTTATTTAATAATAAGCAATAGCAACCTTGAATGGCTGATATTTGTTTAATTATAGTGTATTTATTGTAAAAAATCTAGTTGATATCGAGTAACAATAAAATAATATACGTTATTAAAAAAGTTGTAGCTACGATAAGTTATCGTAGCTACAACTAAATTGATTATATCCCACTATGCTCTTTGATCAGCGACATAAAGACATCGCCATATTTATCTAGTTTATTTTGACCAACACCTTTAATTTGAAGAAATTCTAGTGCCGTTTGTGGTTGTTTTTCGGCTAGTTCTTGTAATGTTTTATCTGAAAAAACAACATATGGCGGTAAGTTTTGTTCCGAAGCTAAATCCGTACGCAGTTCCTTCATTTTACGTAATAATTCCGTATCTAATTCAAGTTTTTTAATTACCGCTTGTTTACGATAGACAATTTGTCTACCCAATAATACCTCAATGCCTGAATGGGACAGCGATAAAGCCGGATATTGACCTTGAGAGGGAAGCAGATAACCTTCCGCAGTTAGATAATCAATTAATTGAACAACTTCTTTCAAAGTCCAATCTGCCATCAAACCATAAGTACTCAATTGTTGAAACTTCCACTGTGTCACTTTCTGATCACTTGAGCCAGTCAACACTTTTCCAACTAGTGTCTTTCCAAATTTTTCATCCATACGTTTAACACACGATAAAACTTTTTGGGCCACCAAAGTAATATCGACTGATTCCCGTTCATCAAGACAGTTACTACATTGACCACACTCCTCACCCTGCTCACCAAAATACCGTAAAATATAGCATTGCAAACACATTTGAGTATGTGCATACTGGCTCATCTCGCGTAACTTTAAATATTCATGTTGCTTGTAATCAAGTGATGAATCCGATTGTTCAATAAAAAACTGATGAATTTGGCTATCTTGTGCCCCGTACAATAAAATCGCTTCACTAGGCAGTCCGTCACGACCAGCACGTCCAGCCTCTTGATAATATGACTCTAAGTTACCAGGCATTTGTGCATGAATGACAAAACGCACATTACTTTTATTAATCCCCATACCAAAAGCATTTGTGGCCACCATAACTTGAATGCGGTCAAAAGTAAAATCTTCTTGATTCATGGTCCGTTCCTCTTCTGTCATACCACCATGGTATTTACCAACTTTGAAGCCTTTGTGCTGAATCAATCGAAAAATACGTTCGACTTCTTTTCGTGTACTAGCATAAATAATTCCAGACTGAGTGGCATTCATTTTTAAAAACTCTAATAAATAATTATCACGTTGATCTTTAACAACCTGAAATGCTAAATTTTTGCGTGCAAAACCCGTCTTGATTTGATTAGTTACAGGAATCGATAATAACTCGCAAATATCTGTTGCCACTTCGGGTGTGGCAGTTGCCGTCAAAGCAACAATTGTCGGTCGTGGTGAAAAGGAGCGCAGCGTTTCAGCTAAATTTAAGTAACTGGGACGAAAATCATGGCCCCACTGTGAAATACAATGTGCTTCGTCAATTGCTACTAAATCAATCGTGACGTGGCGAAGTAGCTCTAAAAAATCAGCTGTTGCTAATCGCTCTGGCGCCACATACAACAAATCAATTTCACCACGCGCGGCTTGACCCAGACGCTCACGGATTGCTTGATAATCAAGCGAGCTATTAATATAGGTGGCTGAAATTCCCATGTCATTTAAGCTATCCACTTGATCTTTCATCAAGGAAATTAATGGTGAGACGACTAATGTTAAGCCCTCAAGCATTAAGGCAGGTAGTTGATAACAAATTGATTTTCCGCCACCTGTTGGCATAATACCTAAGACATCTTGTTTTTGTAATATTGCTTGGATAATTTCTGCCTGTCCTGTTCGCAATGTTTGGTAGCCAAATTTTTCCTCTAATAAACGTAATACGTCATTCATAAATTACCCCTCACTTCCATCATTAGCTATTATACAGGATTCTAAAAAATTCGATAGTCTTGTTTTTCTACTAATTAAAAATACGATAACCGGTTAACTTCATTTGCCCTACTACTTACTCACTCTAAAGTTAATAAATTCTTAATTCTATGCTATAGTAGATAGTTAATGCGACATGTCATTATTTGTTAGGAGGATTTTTATGTTCAAACGTTTTTTTAGTTATTACCGACCTTATAGAGCTTTATTTTTACTTGATTTTGGTTGTGCGACGTTAGCTGCTATTTTAGAATTAACCTTTCCAGTAATTGTCAATCAAACGATTGATAAGATTATGCCAAGTAAAGACTTGAGCTTAATCATTTTAGTATCACTGGGCCTATTTGTTTTTTATTTAGTTAATACTGGCTTGCAATATATTGTTGTTTATTTTGGCCACAAATTAGGTGTTAATATTGAGACAGATATGCGAGATGAATTGTTTCAACATTTGCAAAAACAACCATTTGACTATTATGATAATCAAAAAACAGGAAAATTGATGACTCGGTTAACCACCGACTTATTTGAAATTTCCGAATTAGCTCATCATGGTCCGGAAGATATTTTTATCACATTTATGACTTTAATTGGGTCTTTTGCCTTAATGTATTCTATTCATCCACAGTTAGCCATTATTACCGCTATCATGGTACCATTTATTACAATTGCCATGGTATTTTTCAACAAACGAATGACAAAGGTCAATACGACAATTTATGAAAATCTTGGTGAATTCAATTCAGGTATTGAAGCAAGTGTCAGTGGTATTCGTGTCACCAAAGCTTTTGCCAATGAATCCTTTGAAAGTAAAAAATTTAGCGGATTAAACCAATTGTATCGTCAATCAAAACTAGCTTTTTATAAAACAATGGCACTTAGTTCATCTTATAATTATTTATTAATTCGTTTAATTAGTTTATTTGCTTTATTATTTGGTGCTTACTTTACCATTCAAGGAGAAATTACTGAAGGAAATTTTGTTGGATTTATTTTACTAGCTTCAGTTTTTGCTCGTCCGATTGAAAAAATTAATACAATGATTGAAAGTTATCCCAAAGGATTTGCCGGTTTTAAGAGATTTGCTGAAGAGCTAGATCGCGACATTACGATTAAAGACAAGCCAGATGCTATTACTGTATCAAATTTAACAGGAAATATTGTTTATAATCACGTATCTTTCAGCTACAGTGATGGCACAAAAGTATTGGACGATTTATCGTTAACCATTTCTGCTGGTGAAATCATTGCTTTTGTTGGGCCAAGTGGAGCTGGTAAAACAACCTTGTGCAATCTATTACCTCGTTTTTATGACATTGATCAAGGAACAATTACAATTGATGGCTTAGCGATTGAAGATATTAGCTTAAATAGTTTACGTCAACAAATTGGGATTGTGCAACAAGATGTCTTTCTTTTCCCAGGCACGCTAAAAGAAAATATTGCCTATGGTAAATTAGACGCTACCGATCAAGAAATTCAACATGCTGTTGCCTTAGCACACTTAGAACAAGTGATTGATAATCTACCACATGGTCTTGACACAATAATTGGCGAACGTGGGGTTAAATTATCAGGTGGGCAAAAACAGCGAGTCGCTATTGCTCGAATGTTTTTGAAAAATCCACCAATCTTAATTTTAGACGAAGCAACATCGGCTTTAGATACTGAAACAGAAAACATTATTCAAGAATCTTTGATGTCTTTATCAGAGGGTCGGACAACTCTAATGATTGCCCATCGTTTAGCAACCATTAAACATGCCACACGAATTGTTGTCGTGAACGAAACAGGCATTGCCGAGCAAGGAACTCATGAAGAATTAATGGCGTTAAACGGTGCATATCGCGCGTTGTATGATGCACAATTTAGAGCTTAACAAATAAAAAACCACCAAACGATTGTTTTGACAATCATTTGATGGTTTTTATTTTAAGAATGTTTACTAGCTGGATCTAAACGTCGTTCAATCGTACCTAAGACCCAATCTGTGATAATCGCCATAAATGCAGTCGGTAGTGCACCTACTAAGATAATCGCTGTGCCGTCTGTAGCGTTAGTCCCACGAATAATGATGTCACCAAGCCCACCAGCACCAACAAAAGAACCGATAGCAGTAATACCAATAGCAACAACTAGTGCATTACGAATACCAGCCATTATAACAGAAACTGATAGTGGTAATTCGACCATATACAGTCTTTGCCACATTGTCATACCCATTCCTTTACCAACATCTAAAATATTTTTATCTACTTGGATCATTCCTGTATAAGTATTTTTAATAATCGGTAACAAAGAATATAAAAATACTGTAATGATTACTGTATTCACACCTAGACCAAGTCCCAACATCAAAATTGACAACATCGCTAATGAGGGAACTGTTTGTATTAGGTTAGCAATACTAATAACCCAACCTGCCATTTTTGTACGGCGACTAATTAAAATGCCAATCGGGATACCGACAATTGCTGCAAACAGTACTCCATAAATTGAAATTAAAAAGTGGCGCATGAATTGACTTAAGACATAACTACCGTTTTGTTCAAAATAATATAAAAATTGTTGGAGTAAATTCAACTCTTGTAAATTTTGCATTAGCGGTTACTCCCTTCTGTTTCAAAATAATTATGCTCACGAAGAAAATTTTCTGCGACTGTTTGTGGTTCCATTAAATTATTATCCGCTTCATAGTTTAGTTTTTGCATCGTTTCTGTAGAAATTTTCCCAGACAGACGCCCTAATGCTTCATTTAATTTAGGATACTCATCTAAAATAGCATCCGTCGCGACAATACATGCATCATAAGGCGGAAAGAATTTCAAATCATCTTCTAGAACAACTAAATCATAACTACCAATACGACCATCTGTCGAATAACCCAATACAACGTCCATTTTATTTGCTGCAACTGCGTCATAAACTAGACCAATTTGCATTGGGAATACACGACCAAAATCAAAACCATACTCTTTAGTAAAACCATGGTACCCATCACCTTTACGATCAATCCATGAAGTATCCACCCCAGCTGTTAATTCTGAAGCAACTTTTTTCAAATCACTGACCGTTTTCAACTGATATTTTTCAGCTGTTTCTTTCGTCACCATAAACGCATAAGTATTATCAAAACCGTATGATGGAAACCATTTTTGATGATACTTTTTGTCGAAGGTTGTTTTAACTGTGTTGAATGCTTCTTTTGGATCTTTCACCGGCTTCATACCAAGTGTCGTAGTTAAATCTGTCCCTGTATAACGTGCAGCGGAAATTTGTGCATCGCCATTTAACATTGCCTGATGGTTAATCGTTGTCGTGGCCAGATTATTAATAATCGTTGTTTTTTGTCCAGTATAGTGCTCCACCATACCAGCTGTTAAACTAGCTAAAATTTGTGCTTCTGACGTAATACCACCTGTAATCGCAATTGTTGTATCATCTGAATTTGACGCTAAGCCTGGGAGTGAACAGCCAGATAGTAATAAAAGTGCTCCAATCGCTAGAAGTATTTTTTTCAACATCTTAGTCATTATTTTGTCCCCCTTAGTGCTTTTGGTGTTAGTTTTTTCTCTAACCGACCTAATAATAAATCTGCAGCTAAGGCTAACAAAGTTACTGGAATCGTCCCAGCGAATATTAATGCGGGTTGATAGTTATTTAATCCACTGAAGATAAAATCCCCTAATCCACCAGCACCAATATATGACGCTAACGTTGCCCATGCAATCACATAAACTGCTGACAACCGGATACCTGCCATAATCGTGGGCATCGCTAATGGTAATTCGACCATAAAGACCGATTCCGTATTAGTCATCCCCATTCCTTTTGCTGCATCTGTGTAATCGGTGCCAACATCTTGAATCCCAATATACGTGTTTCTCAAAATAGGTAATAAAGAGTAAATAAATAGCGCAATAATCGCTGGAATTTTACCAACACCAAAAATTGGAATCATCAATGCTAACAATGCTAATGAAGGCACTGTTTGTAAGGCACTAGTTATCCCGATTACTATCGTTGCTAGACGTTTTGTACGCGTCAATAAAATACCAATTGGGACAGCAAATAAAATACCAAGTAATAGTGCGACACCTGAAATAAAAAGATGTTCCCAAATTTTAGTCATTAACTCTCCACCACGTTCTGCTAAAAACTGTTGCATTCTTTACACCTCCGTTTGTGACTTACTGACTGGTGTAACAACATCATCAGATTGTTGGCTAGACGCTGCAGCTAAATCTTCTTCCTCGCCCCAAATGACATCATAGACAATATCTACTAGTGAAGCACGAGTTAATATACCAACGACTTTTTTCTGCTCATCAACAACGGGAACATATTTTAAGCCACGTTTTAAAATACGTTGAAGCGTATCACGTAGCAACGACGTCTTCTTCACAAAAAAGACATTAGGATTTAATAAATCACTCACACTAGTTGCTGTATGACGCTTACGATCTAGCGTTTCAATATCAATAAATCCTTTTAAAATACCCGCACCATCGACCACAAGTAAAGTATCTACACGCTTTTCACGCATTAATCGAATAGCTTGTGATAATGATTTTTCTGGTGTGATTGTGACCGCTTCATTCAACATGACTTCGCCAACAGTTGTCGTATCAGTCTTCCCTTGAATAAGGCGATTTTCACCAATTAGCTCCTCAACAAAATTATTCGCTGGATTACGTAGAATATTATCTGGCGTGTCAAATTGAATTAATTTCCCTTCACTCATAATCGCAATCCGACTAGCTAATTTTAAAGCTTCGTCCATATCATGTGTTACAAAGACAATTGTTTTACCTAAACGTTCCTGTAAATCCTTTACCAAATCTTGTAACGAATCACGAGTAATTGGATCTAGTGCACCAAATGGTTCATCCATTAAAATAATATCTTGGTTTGCAGCCAATGCACGGACTACACCGATTCTCTGTTGTTGTCCCCCCGATAACTCACTGGGATAGCGATCAAGCATCTCACGTGGTAGCTCGACTAAATCGATCATTTTATCAGCAATACGGTTTCGTTCTTCTTGATCAACTTTCAATAACTTTGGTACGAGTACAATATTTTCTCGGATTGTCATATGTGGCATTAGTCCAATATTTTGGATGACATAACCAATTTTCCGCCTTAATTCAATTGGATTAAATGATAAAATATCATCGCCATCAATTAAAATTTTTCCTTTAGAAGGATCCGTCATCCGATTAATCATACGCATACATGTTGTCTTTCCACTACCACTTGTCCCTATAAAACAAATAAATTCTCCTTTTTCAAACGATAGATTGACGTTATCAACGGCAATTTTATTCCCTTTATAGATTTTTGATACACTTTGAAATTCTATCATTCTTTTCACCTCATATTTGTCTTTTTAAATCCCTATACTTATTAAGTATGCTACAAAAAAGAGTAATTAACAATAAAAAAAGATAACTAAGCAAATTAGTTATCTTTTGAAAGGCGTAAACTATTTACAAATAAATAAACACTTATAAACAAAAATCACTTTTTACTCACTAACCATTCGATAACCCACACCAATATGAGTTTGAATTAATGTTGGATGTGAAGGGTCTTCCTCAATTTTTTTACGTAAAGTTCTCATAAATACTCGTAATGCTGAGGCATCATTATCTTGAATTCCCCAAACCTCACGTAAAATATAGTGATAAGTTAAAACGCGGTCAACATTTTTAGCAAATAAGCATAACAAGCGATACTCAATTGGCGTTACATGAATAAATTGTTGGTTAATTGCTACGGTATTAGCTAAATAATCAATTGTTAATCGGCCATTGGTGAACAAACGTGACGCCTCTTGCTGAACGTATTTAGCTTGATTCACTCTCCGAATACTCACTCGCAATCTAGCCAATAACTCATCCATACTAAATGGCTTTGTGATATAGTCGTCCGCACCTAAATCAAGAGCTTCTATTTTTGCACGTTCTTCGTTTCTAGCGCTGACAATAATAATTGGTATGTCAGAAAAAGCTCGCACTTTCTTAATAATCTCTGTACCATCCATATCTGGTAAACCTAAATCTAATAAAATAATATCTGGTTGCTGACTGACAATTTTAAATAAGGCTTCTTTGCCAGTTTTTTTAGAATCATATTGATAATCATACATGCCTAACGTCATTGTAATGAGTTTACTAATTGATGGGTCATCTTCAATTACTAATATATTATATTTAGTCATTTAATGGTCGCACCTCCGCTTCTTCTAATTCAATTGTGATGATTGTACCATGAGGATTGTGGTCAGTTATAACGATGGATCCATCATGAGCATCGATAATACTTTTGCACAATGATAAACCAAGTCCCATACCGCGTCTTGAATCAACGACTGCTTGTTCACCTGTAAAAAAGGGTTCAAATGCATGTTGCTTTTCTTTTTTTGACAACCCAGGGCCATTATCCCCTACTTCGATAATTAACCGATGATTTTTTTTTCTAACTTTCAGCCAAATTTTCACTTCAGATGATGTATATTTCACAGCATTATTCAAAAGATTAACAATAACTTGCATAAACAATTGAGCATCCACCTTAGCAAGTAATAACTCATCTTGAATATCCACAATAAATTCACGCTCCAATAATTGTCGGTCTGCGTGTCTAATTGCCTCATCTAGAATATCTGGTATAACATCAACTTGTAAATTTAACTCGACTAACTGATTGTCTAATTTAGTGATTGATAATAAATTTTCAACTAAATGTATTAACCAAATCGCATCATCTGAGATTGTTAGTAAAACATCTTGTTGTTGTGAATTTGTGAATTGGGCTTTTTTATCTAACAACAATTTAGCATTTCCAGAAATCGCCGTTAATGGCGTCCTCAAATCATGTGAAATTGCCCGTAATAAATTAGACCTTAACTGCTCTTTCTCAATTTGAGTCGCTATATCATATTGTTTTTCCTGTAACCATTCTTTTTCTAAAGATAGCGCACTTTCACCTAAAATAGCCATCAAAATACTTTTTTCAAATGACTCTAAACTGTCTTGTTGATGCATTGAGATTCCAATAACCGCAAATACTTGGTCTTTATTACGAATAGCTAAATATAAATAATGCGACCCAGACAAGGTATTAGTAGTTGCTCCGGCGCGCTTATTATTTTTCAAAACCCAGTCTGCTACGGCACGTTCATTAACTATCTGTGTGGTATCAACTTCCGGAATAACTTCATCTAATCCTAAAATCATCACTTCTTCTAATTTATCAGCACTCACTGGATAAATAATAATCTGCCTTTTTAATAGACGTGTCAATTGTTTTCCGGTTTCACGTAAAATATTCTTGATACCTGAAGCACCTTGCAGTAACTGATTCGTTTCAAATAGAAGTTCTGTTCGATAAGCTTTTTCTGCTGATTTAATCGCATGAGCCTTCATCCGTTGGGTCAATGAACTCGTGATTAAACCTGCAACTAACATGATAAAAAAAGTCATTGGATAGCCTGAACTAAATGCTTCAAAGGTAAAACGAGGTTCCGTAAAAATAAAATTAAATGTCAAAACACTAAGAATAGAAGACAATACACTATACATCGGACTAGTTGTTACCATCGCATTTAATTGGACTCCTAGAATATAGACAGTGATGATATTAGAAATATTAAAATCCCAATAGTTAAACAATAAACCAACTAGAGTACAACTAATTAAAATAGCCATAGTTTTTAAACTATCACTAATACTAAAAGCAGGAAAAGCAATTGGCTTTAATGTCTTTTTTCTTATAACTTTTTGATATTTATCAGGAATCACATAAATGTCACTCATCGGATTCATCTCGGTTAATTCATCCACAATTGATTTTTTACTCCACCAATTCGCTCGGACACTTTTACCAACTACAATTTTTGAGACATAACTTGCTTTCGCGTAAGCACTAATTTGTTCTCCAATATTGTCGCCATGCAATGTCGTAATTTGACCACCAAGTTGTTCTACCAAGCGAATATTTTCGTGTAAAGTTAGTCGCTTATCCTCTAATAGCTCTGACTCATTTTCTTCGACATAGACCCCTGTTAAAACGGCATTAAATGCTTGAGCTAGCCTTGCCGCAGAACGGATGACATATAAACTGCTTGGTGATGGCGACACACAAACTAAAATATGTTCACGCGTATAGGCACTAGTTTGATTGACACATTGTTCGTTAGCCATACGATTGACTTGATCTGCCGTTTTTCTAAGTGCAATTTCACGCAATGCTACTAATTTACCAACTGTAAAAAAATTTTCTAACGCCCGTTCAATCGCTTGAGGTTGATAAATCTTACCTCGTACTAATCGGTCCAATAAATCGGTTGGGTCAATATCCACTAATTCAATTTGATCCGCCTGATCAAAAATTGTATCAGGAATTCGCTCATTAACGGTAATCGTTGAAATTTTTTCAATAATATCATTTAGACTTTCAAGATGTTGAACATTCACTGTTGTAAATACATCAATTCCTGCATTAAGTAACTCTTCAACATCTTGGTATCGCTTTTTATTTCGTGAAATAGGCGCATTGCTATGTGCCAATTCATCAATTAAAATTAATTTTGGTTTTCTTAATAAAGCATAATCTAAATCAAACTCGGTTAAGGTTTTTGAACGATAACTCCCTGTTAACAGTGGTAGTTGCTCTAATCCAACTTGTAGCGCCATGGTTTCTGGACGTTTATGGGGTTCAACATAACCAACGACTACATCAATCCCATCACTTTTTAGTTCCTGAGCATCTTTTAACATTGAATAAGTTTTACCGACCCCTGCAGCATACCCAAAGTAAATTCGTAAGATGCCCTTTTTAGAAGTAGATACTTTTTTAGTCGTCGTATCAGTCACTCTTGTCTTCACATCCTTCCAACAGTTATTGCCATTAGTTTACTCGTTTAATTGATGTTTTCCTAGCTATTTTTTTAATTATCCATTATCTTTTTCTATCATCTCTTGATAAATTAAATAATTGACACCTAAGACATTTACTCGACGCTCACCAAATATATGAAGCCATTTATCTGTTGTTTCCTGGTTAATAAATTGCCGTAAATTAGGTTCACTGATGCCTGATGCCACTGCTATTTCGGGTAATTGAATTAAGGCACTCTCATAACTAATATCTGGATCTAAGCCAGAAGCCGAGGCTGTCAATAAATCATTTGGTAATCGATTAGCGTTGATAGTAGGGTGTTTTCTCAATAATACCTTTTTGTCCTCTTTGACACGTGTCAACAATTCTTGGCGACTTGGACCAAAATTTGTTGATCCAGATGAAACACCACCATACTTTCCTGTACTCTTGTCTTCTAAGCTATAGACATTGTAATTAACAGCAGAAGGACGACTTTGTAAATAATAAGGTGCCGTAAATTCTTGTCCAATTAGTTTCGATCCAATCACTTGATTATTCTCAACAATCAAGCTCCCATTTGCTTGTTTTGCAAAAAATATCTGACTTATTCCAGTAACGAATAAGGGATAGCATACACCACAGATTAAGATAAATAATAATGTCATTAAAAATGGTGTTCTTAGTGAACTTATAATCTGTCTCATTTTTTTCATCCTTTCTAAGTACTCTTTACAACCCTATTATTGCTAATAAAGGTGCAATACAACTATCAATTAATTTAATACCTATAAACGGGGCAATCATACCACCCAATCCGTAAACAAGCATATTATGTTGGAGGATTTTTTCTGATTTCTGAGGCGTATATTTAACCCCACGCATTGCTAAGGGAATTAGAATAGGAATTATTAACGCGTTAAATACTAAAGCAGAAATAATCGCGCTATATGAGGTTGCTAGCTCCATGATATTCAGAGCTTTCATCCCAGGAATAGCCCCCATGAACATAGCCGGAATAATCGCAAAATATTTAGCTACGTCATTAGAAATACTAAACGTTGTCAATGACCCACGAGTAATTAGTAATTGTTTACCAATTTCAACTACATCTAAAATCTTCGTTGGATCCGAATCTAAATCAACCATATTTGCCGCTTCTTTTGCTGCCGTTGTCCCACTATTCATAGCAATACCAACATCCGCTTGCGCCAATGCCGGAGCGTCATTTGTCCCATCACCTGTCATTGCAACAACTTTACCCGCTGCTTGCTCCTTTTTAATGACCTCAATTTTGTCTTCAGGACGACATTCAGCGACAAAACTATCTACTCCAGCTTCTTCGGCAATAGTCGCAGCTGTTAACGGATTATCACCAGTGCACATTACCGTTTTAATACCGATTTCTCGTAATCTCGCAAAACGCTCAACCAATCCTGGTTTAATTATATCTTTCAAATAAATAACACCGAAAATCTGATTGTCTTGACTAACAACTAATGGTGTCCCACCAAGTGAGGATACTTTCTGGACTATTCCATCTAGGTCTGAAGGAATAGTCCCACCAGATATCTGCACCCATTTTTTTACGGCATCCGCGGCACCTTTTCTAATTTTTGCGCCATTACTCAAATTCATTCCACTCATTCGCGTTTGTGCACTAAATGGAATAAACTCACCCATCATTTTTTGATTACTTAGTAAAACTCCCTCATCAGCAGCTAAAGTCACTATGGACTTACCTTCAGGCGTATCATCCTGAATAGATGATAATAATGCTGCTTGAATGAGTTTATCCTTTGGTACGCCTGCAACAGGTATAAATTCTGCTGCTAAACGATTACCAAATGTAATTGTCCCTGTTTTATCTAAAATCATTGTGTCCACATCACCACAAGATTCAACTGCTTTACCCGACATAGCAATCACATTAAAACGAGTTACTCGATCCATTCCCGCAATACCAATCGCAGATAGTAACCCTCCAATTGTCGTTGGAATCAAACAAACAGTTAGCGCAATTAATGTTGAGATATCTAAGTGAATACCAACATAATCAGCCAGTGGATAGAGTGTCACAACGACAATTAAAAAAATAATCGTTAGACTAACCAACAATGTATTTAAGGCTATTTCATTTGGTGTCTTTTTTCGTGAAGCTCCTTCGACTAGCGAAATCATTTTATCAATAAATGATTCCCCTGGATTCGCAGTTATTCGAATTTTTAACCAGTCACTAGCTACCATTGTTCCGCCAGTCACCGATGCGAAGTCGCCACCACTTTCTTTTAAAACAGGTGCTGATTCTCCTGTGATAGCTGATTCGTCCACTGAGGCAATTCCTGCAATCACTTCACCATCACTCGGAATAATCTCACCAATCTTCACTAAAATGATGTCATTTTTTTTCAATTCTTGCGCGTCAATGATTGTTTCTACTTCATCATCGTCAAGACGTCTTGCACGCATATTTTTTTGAGTATTCTTCAGAGATTCTGCTTGAGCTTTACCACGGCCTTCAGCAATCGATTCCGCAAAATTGGCAAACAAAATAGTAAAAAATAAAATGACACTAATAGCAATATTATATAAGCGAATATCATTAGGTACTGGTCCAAAAAGATTAGGAAAAATACTTAAACAAGTAGTCAAGATTAAACCAATTTCAACCACAAACATTACAGGGTTAGAGATTAAATAAGCTGGATTCATTTTACTAAACGACCCAAGCATAGCTTCCTTAAATAAGCCATGATAATGACTCTGATTTTTTTGTTGCTTCATTTTAACTTCACTCCTTTAATTCCATAAGGTCAGATGTTCTGCAACTGGACCTAAAATTAAAACTGGGAAAAACGTTAAGGCAGAAATGACAAGAATAATAACTAGCAAAGCGACCGTAAAAGTCGGCGTATCTGTCTGTAATGTTCCAACTGATTCAGTGACTGATTTCTTTTTCAAGAAAGAATAGGCAATCGCCAACTGTAACATAATTGGAAGATAGCGTCCTAACAACATGACCAGGCCTGTCGATATATTCCAAAATAGTGTATTGTCTGCTAATCCTTCAAACCCTGAACCATTATTAGCCGCTGAAGAAGCAAACTCATAGACTACTTGTGTTAAGCCATGAAATCCTGGTTGACTAATACCAGATATACCGGCTGGTAACATCACAGCTAAAGCAGATGCACTCAAAATTAATAGCGGATGTACAATGATCGCTAGTGCTGTCAAACGCATCTCTTTGGGTTCAATTTTTTTACCTAAATATTCTGGCGTGCGACCAATCATCAATCCACAAATAAAGACAGTTAATAGGACGTAAAGGAGCATATTCATTAACCCAACACCTTTACCACCAAAAATCATATTCAGCATCATATTACCTAATGGTACGGCACCACCTAAAGGCGTTAAAGTATCATGCATGTTATTGACAGATCCGGTTGTAAAAGCCGTGGTGATAACTGTAAATAAAGCCGATTGCTCAATACCAAATCTAAGTTCTTTTCCTTCTAAACTACCCGATACTTGATTAACTCCTAAATGAGCTAATAGTGGATTACCCGCAGATTCTGACCACAAAATAACACTTAACCCAAGGATAAACAAAACACTCATTGTAATAAGTAGTGGGCGTGCCTGATACCCTAAATACCAGCTAAAAGACCAATTTTTGGCCTCTTTTTTACTACGAATCATGTAACCAAATGCGACAACTAATGAAGCAGGTAATAACATCATCGACCACATTTCAATCATATTAGAAATGACAGTGGGATTCTCAAATGGTGAACTTGAATTGGCACCAAAGAAGCCACCACCATTCGTCCCTAAATGCTTAATACTTTCTAATGAAGCAACTGGGCCCATCGCAATATCTTGATACAAGCCTTCGATTGTCTTAGCGACAACATTAGGTGCAAATGTTTGTGGTACACCTTGTGATACTAATAGCAAACTGACAATAATCGCTAAGGGTAATAAAATACGGATAATAATTCGTGTGAAATCAACATAAAAATTACCTAAGGTTGACTCTTTCCCTCTAAATCCACGAATAAATGCACTAGCTACAGCATAACCCGTTGCAGCAGATGTAAACATCATCATAGTAATAACTAAGATTTGACTTAAATATGATAATGATGATTCACCAGAATAGTGTTGCAAATTGGTATTAGTCATAAAACTAATCACGGTATTAAAACTTAATGCCGGTGACATACTCTCAATTTTATTGGGATTCATTAAGATTAGAGATTGTATTCGTAATATGATATAGCTAACAACCATCATCATGAGGTTAGTCAACATCATTGATTTAATATAAGTTTTCCATGACATGCCTGCTCTATTAACTCGTGTCAATTGATAAATTTTCTGCTCAATTTTATTAAAAAAAGTCTCTCCAAATGATTTTTCATTTAGACTAACTTTTGCTAAATAGCGCCCCATTGGAAAAATAAGACCAATAAAAACAATGAAAAAAAGTACTATTTGTATCATATGCTCCCCCTCCTAAATTTTTTCTGGAAAAATTAATGCGTATAATAAATAACCAAAAATCAATAAAATGATAAGTGCCAACAAAATAAACATGCTCTCCATTCCTTTCTTTACTAACTATTTGTAGCTTAGCATCAAAAAAATTAAGGTGGTGTTAGTTTTTTTAAATCCGTATTAAGATTCTGTTAATATCGTTCGAACAGTCAATCAACAAAAAGACAGCGACTCAATTAGCTAATAGCTTAATCGAGTCACTGTCCCTATCTTTAAATTTAAAATAGACGATCTAATCGCTGTAAAAATGTCTGTTTTTTGTCTCTAGAACTTGTGACAACCATACCTTCATGAATCCACTTAATATGTTTCATACCAACTGCCTTCAGGGTCCCTTTGATAAACGTTTGCCTAATACCATCACCTTTCAACAGACGAATGTACCATTTTGGGGCCTGACCTGTTGTGATAACTTTAACTGACTTAATATTAGTTAATTGTCCGGTCATAATTCCTGACTTTGTTTCGGTGTAGGCAAAATTTTTCAAAAAAACTTTGTCTAAAAAACCTTTTAAAATACCTGGAGTACTATACCACCAAATCGGAAAAATAAAAATCAGACCATCACTATCTTGAATCATCTTCTGGTAATCTTTAATTAATGAATAAGGTGTTGTTCCTTGAGAAAATTCTTTTAATTCAGATGCATGATAAACCGGATCAAACTTATCTGCATATAAATCAATAACTTGATAAGTTAGATTATTACGTGTTAATACGTCTGTCACTCGTTCTAAAATTGCATGGTTGTAGCTACCTTCCCATGGATGAGCATAAATAATCGTTTTCATTAAAATTCTCCTTTTATCTTGTTTAAGTGCGCACTTATGCACATTTTTGGATGAAGAAGTCCTTATGACGGACTAATTAAACTGCCAAGTTGATTGGTTGTTTCTGTAAATTGATTAAAAATCGCCTGACTATTAACATCATATAACACTTGACGTCCTTGTTTTTCTCTAGCAACTAAATGATAACGATGCATTAAATCGAGATGTCTAGAAATCACAGATCGATCTTGAGGCAAATGTTCCGCAATCTCGGTGATATTACTCTTGCCGTGTACGGCTAAATACTGAATAATCTCAATCCGAACTGGATCAAATAATGTTTTATAAAAATCAAAGTCAATCGCCTCAGTTAATTCAGTGAGACAATCATACTGATCTTGCGTTGTCATTTCTTTCACCACCTATTATCATGATACATGCACACGTATGCATATGTCAACTTATTTAAATTACTATAATAAAAAGACTATCCCAGTTATGACTGAAATAGCCTAGGTTAACAATACTTTTGACTAAAGATATCGTTATGTAATAAAAAGCTATTTTTCTAGTCCGAGACTAGTAACCAGCACACGCTGAAAATTTTCACGATCTGCTATCGTAAATGCTTTAGGTCCTTTTGTCCGTTTACCTGCCTTACGTAATTGACTTCCTATATAACGTTGTGTTAATAACGCATCAATTGTTGTTGCTAAGTATTCAGTCCCACTATGATGAAAAACACGAACTTTTTTCCCAAGTAACAAAGAGGCTAAACCATAATCTTGCGTAATAACTACATCATTGGTTTGAATTTCTTTAACAATCCGGTAATCAGCTCCATCCGCACCTTTATCAACGTAAATAAAGGTAATATTATCCGGATATTCTTTTGTCGTAAAATGGTCGACACTGGTCACAATCAAGACTGGTATTTGATACTTTTCTCCTAAAGCAATGACTTCATTTTTAACTGGAGAGCCATCACCATCAATTACAAATCGCATCATACCAACCTCCTTAGCGATAATCTGAAATCAGCCCTTTTAAGAAGTGACGCGTGTAATTGTCGCCGCAAGGCTGATAATTCCGATGACCTTCTTTACGTAAAAAAGCGCCGAGTTCTCCTTTAGTCATTGTCACTCTAGCTGATTCTGTCATTCTTAAAATATCGTCTGTTGTTAAAGATAGAGCGATTTTAACTTTTTTTAATAATAAGTTATTCGCGTTGCCCTCGTGTAATTCAAAGACAGGTTCAAATCCGTCTTTTGCTCCCCTTTGAGAAATGATGAGCCCATTTAAAAAGCGTTCAAAATCTTTATTGAGCAGCTCCAAAGCATAATTTTCTTCGTCAATTTTTTTTAACATCAGTAAAAATTCTTCAGTAGTAACAGATAAACCACCTAGGCGGAATATCTCAACCATATCAGAATCTTTAATATCTAACGCATAACGTAATCGTGTCAGACGATCATTGTGATTCATATTTATCTCTCTCCTTACTTTCTAGTGTATTATAGCAAATTTTGCCACGATATTCAGAAAAAATTTCGTTAATAAAAATAACCATAGAAGGACTTCCTTCCATGGTTTAAATATCTACTATTTCTTCAGTAAAGATTTAATATCATCTTCTATTTCAGCCGGTGTTACTGTTGATCCATACCGTTTAGCTACTGTTCCATCACGGTTAATTAAAAACTTAGTGAAATTCCACTTAATTTTTTTTCCACCAGTTTCATCAATTAAATACCCAAATAAAGGACTTTGTTCTTGACCCCGGACGTTAATCTTAGCAAACATTGGAAAAGTTACCCCATAATTTAATTGACAAATTTCAGCGATTTCTTCGTTCGAGTTAGGTTCTTGATTTAAAAATTGATTACAAGGAAAACCTAAAACAATAAAGTTCTGCTCTTTATATTTTTTATACAACTCTTCTAATCCAGAAAATTGTTTCGCAAAACCACATTTACTAGCAGTATTGACAATTAAAACAACTTTTCCTTGGTAATCCCTTAGCGCTTGCGTTGTTCCATTCATCTTATCGACATTATATTCATAAATTGTCATCAACACGCACCTTCTTTCATTTAATTATCTTTAGTCTAACATAATTAGGTTATTATTCCTTAATGAAACGCATAGTAGCACCTTAATTAATAAAAAAAAACTCACCTTATGCACAAATAGCATAAAATGAGTTTCATTTATTATTTAACTTTTTTCTTGCGAATAAAGAGAGTTATACCAGCCATTCCGACTAGTAAACTACCTAACGTCATTGCCGTAAAGGATTCTTTTTCTCCCGTTTTCGGTAAGGTCTTACCTGATTTTCCTTGTTCCTTGGTCTGAGATTGGTTAGAAGCCGGCACTTTTTCACTAGCTAACTTGCTACTTGATGCCGGAATAATTCCAATCGGATCAGTATTAACAGGTTTTTTAGATTCCGTGTCTTTTGCATCAGTCGCATTTTTATCAGATTTATCCTTCGTTGGTTTATCTTTACCATCGTTGGTTGGATTTTCTTCAAAAGGTGACTCTACTTCTCCTAAAGTTTTGTCTTTATCAGTTGGTTTATCCTTATCAGCTGGTTTATCTTTAGAATCTCCTTGACTCGATGTATCCTCTTTAGTCTTATCAGTTGTATCAATTGATTTTGTTGCTTTAACCATAATGTTTTCCGATAAAATAGTTCCTTCATTTCCAGCAGTATCAAAACTTTGAACTTGTAAAACACTATTTTTATTGACAGTAAATGGTTTATTATACTCTTTCCATGTCTTACCATTATCTAGACTATAGCGAATCTTGGTGCTTTTATCTTCTTTGTCCAATTCTAGTGTCACCGTCACTTGTTCTTCTTTTTCACCGTATGAACTTAGCTTAACGACTGGATTAGCAGCTACTTTAGTTCGAATATTCTTCGTCTCTACACTTGTAACTGGCGATTGATTCCCGTACTTATCTGCGTATTTAAAGAATAATTGGCCATTCTCAGCAACATTCAATGACTCAGGTAATTCAGTCCAAGTTTCTTGATCACTTGAATAATATAAGACTGGTGCAACAAAATTACCTGAATTCTTTTGAACGTCAGCTACATTACTTGCTGTTAAAACGACATTTTCTTTGGTTAATGTGTCAACAGATGACTTCATCGTCGGTGCTGGTAATACGTTATTTAAATGGTGTGCCACATCAAAATCTAATGTTTTACGATTATCCGCTAAATCGGTTAATGTTGCTGTCATTTTTGAAATATCTTCTGGTAAAACATCTAGCTTATACGCGACATCAACTGCATCACGTTTGGCAAAGAATTTTTCATCAAATGTATAATAAGTTGGATCTGTATGAACGTGGTTACTATTGATTGATAAATTAAATCCTGATAAATTATCTAAAATTTTCGCTTTAACAGTATATGGATTTTGATTTGTATAAGCCATTAATCCACCATCTTTAGTAACCTCCATATTTTCTAAATTTAGAGTTGGTAAAGTGTCGTCTACCCAAATCATGTACCCATAATTTACTAGCGGTCGCGCGTTGTTTAGCTTGTCATCTTGCACGTATGCTGTTAAACGATAGGATCCTGTTTTGACTTCTTTCAATTGATAACTAAATTCTAAGGTAGCAGGATCATACGCAACATCCTCACCATTTAATTTAAATGTTGTGACAGGGTATGCTAATTTACCTGTAACCGTTAAAATTTTGTTATCTTTATCATACCCTTCACTATCAGCATTTAACAGAGTCAAACTCGTTTCAATATTATCAAACGCAATAATATCATTATTTAAAACGGTACTTCCAGATGAATGAATCAAGACTTTTTGAATTGTTTGATTAGTTAAATCATCTTGAGCTACAACATAAAACAAGTTATCACCATAGCCTAATTTAACCGATGTTGTAAAACGTCCATCTGCATCTAGCGTCAATGGTATTTTCTCATCAGTGGTTGGATTATATAAGATTGCGACTGATGCTCCTTTTGCTTGACCTTTTAACTCATATGTTTCATCTTCTGTCGTTATCACACCTGACTCACCTAGATTATCAACGCTTAATCCAGGTCCAGATAAACGAACTGTCACTGGTAAATCTAATAATACGCTAGTTGCTGTTGTATCATTAGAAAACTTAAAGGCCACTGTGTCATTGGTTACGGGAACTGATGTTTCAAAAAATCCGTCTTCATTAGTTGACACTGCTTGGCCATTAATGAAGAATTCTGTAGATTCCTTATAGCTACCACTTAACGTAAATGTTCCTTCTTCCGCATTATAACCAGCCGTTGTTTGAGTAATGGTTTGACCTTTCGCCACATTATAAACTAATAGGTTTTCCACTTGCCCAGCGTCTACTTTAAGTGCCTGGTATGTATTATTTCCTGCTTCGTCAGCGACTAATAATTCAACTTGGTTACGACCCGATGCAAGGTAAGGTGTCAGACTATCAGTCACATATTTACCAGCATGTTCTTGTCCATCTGCGACTTTTTGAATACGTTGTTTTATAATTTTACCATTAATTGCTACTGCCACGGTTTTAGCATCAATACCGGTTAAATTATCTGATACATCTAAAACTAACTTGCCATCTTTAGCTAATTCAACTTGATTAACTTTTGGCGCTGTATTATCAACTGTCACTGGAATATATGTCGTTTGTGCCATATTGTCCGTTTGTGCTACGACACTAATTTTATATTGGTAGCGACCATCTGGGACATCTTTTTCCTTACCTGTCTTTTTATCATGCACTTTTCCATCCCATCTTGCTTGCGAAACTGTATGCTGTGTCCAATCACCTGTACTACTACTAAAGTAATCTTTACGACCGTTTTTACTGATGAATAACTCGCGAACTGTTTGTTCTTTTTCATCAATAATACTATATGTTGCTTCAGCATAATTTTTGTTAAAGAATAAAATAGGTAAACTATAGTCTTTAACTTTATCACGATTTTTTGGTGAAATCGCAATTTTATCTGGATTTACTTTATTACCATCTAACCCCAAAATAATTTTTTCATTACTGATTAAATAACCAGAGTTAGTAGGGGCTTGATGACCTTCTTGGAAATGCAGTGGATCAATAATTTTACCTTGGCTATATTTACCAAAAAATCCCATGTAAGGAATCACTAAATTTGGTGTCTCTTTACTGTCCCCATCAAATCCAACATATCCTTCAACAAATTGTTGAGCGTCAAAAGCAAATGGCAAAGTAATCGTTAAAGTAACTGGTTCAGTTTGACCCGGAGCAACAGTTACTTGGTTTTTATCTGCTTTGATTGTGGCATTTGGAATTTTAGTATCATAAATTTCTTTGTTATCAGCAGTTTGCTGTGTGTAGACGCCACCGTAATCATTAAAATGATAGGTTTTTTCTTGTTGACCATTATTTTTAACGTTTACTGTAAACGTCGTTGAACGTCCTATTTCCTTTAACGCAACTGTTGAAGCTTGATCATTAGCTGATGTTACACTCACCTGATTGTTTATAGCTGCTGCAATGTTAATTTGACCAGCACCTTGACGTCTTGGTGAAATAATTTCTTTGGTATGCTCGCTATCAAACATCGGTACAGAGGTATTAATGACTGAATCTTTAGCAAATTTAACTAACTCAGCTCCTGATAAGTCTAACTTTTTCTCTTTAATTGATTGTAAAAGCAATGCTTGTGAGCCAGCTACAAATGGTGCTGCCATTGATGTCCCACTCATGGATTGGTATTTTTTACCATTAGCTAAGGAATAAATATTACCACCAGGCGCACTAATTTCTGGTTTAAAATTCAATTCAGGCGTTGGCCCCCATGAGCTAAAACTAGACATTTTACCAAACTGATCATTATCCACACTAGCAGAATCAAAATCTAAATGAATAGCTTGCTTTTTAGCTGCTATATCAACTAATTTTTGACCATCACTATCTGATAAACCTAAAACTGGATAGTCTGGATCGTCTAATGCCATTTGGACAACTCCAGCTTGATTATTATAGATAAAAGCAGCAATTGCTCCATTATCTTTAGCGCGCTTGGCTTTTTCCGTAAAACTAATACCACCACGTTGAATTAACGCAATTTTACCTTTTAGTTGTGCTTTTATCTCACTAGTATAATCACTTTCTTGGCCTAAACCTACATTGACTAAGTCTAACTCTTTCTCTAAAATACTATAGTCAGTTGTTACTTGACTAAACACCGTCGTAGCACCTTTCGGCAAACCGGTCACTGAATCAAACACAACATTACCTAAAGTATCTTTAATGGTCTCCATCGTGACCTTAGTATTCTCAGATGATGCAACAGTTAAGGCTTCAGTTGTCACACCTGGGCCACCGACCGTACTAAGTTCAGTTGTGCCAGTTAAGTTTTGAGGATCTGCGTTTGTGTCATTTGTCCCACTAACATTATTATTTCCAGCTGAAATAATCGAGATAACACCTGCCTCAGTAGCTTCTCTGACCGCAATTGATTGCGGATCATTTGGGTCCGTGTTATCGCTAACAGATCCTAAACTCATATTGATAACATCCGCACCTAATTTAACTGAATCTTCAATCGCTGCAATAACATCATCACTATAACAACCTTTCAACTCCTTGTTATTTGAGAAAACCTTCATTGCTAATAGTTGTGCCTCGGGAGCCACACCCTTCACTTGTCCATTAGCACCTGCAATACCTGCAACGTGTTGCCCATGCATCCCCGCATCACCTGTGTCAACAATATCATCATTGCCATCCGCATAATTGTAACCATAAGGGACTTTACTATTAAAATATTTTCCTTTAGGCATCTCGTCTGCCTTAGCTTTCGTTAACTTTCCAGTTGTTTCTTCACTTAAATATAAATCTGGATGATTCGGATCAATCCCGCTATCAATAATGGAAACGACCATACCTTCACCTTTAAATTTATTCTCTTCCCATACTTTTTGGACTTGCGCTAATTGATTAGCATCTGTGTCACTTGGATAAAAAACTTGCGCAGGTGTAACAGATAAGACCCCACTTAGGTTTTTAATAGTATCCAAATCGGTTAACCGGACATCAATTGAGAATGCATTAACTAAATAACCAAATGATCGTTTAGCTTTCGCACCAGCGATTTTTTCAATAACTTTCTTTAAATCCGACTGAGCCGCTGTTACCTTTTTTGTCGCTTGCTCAATCGATTTAACTGCTGATTGACTCCCATCTGGCGTCACCGTTTTTTTTACAGCAGCTTCTTTATCTGTTTGGATAATCACACGAATACGTTGACTTTGATCAACTTCAGTATGTGATCCACCATCTGTAATAACACCTTTTGCTTTCAATTGCTCATCAACACGCTGATAAAAGGCTGCTGTCAGTTCTTTACTATTATTTTGTTGCTCATTTGCCAAAAATTCTTGCAACTCTTTTTTACGTGTTCCCAGCTTTTTCTCTTGGCTAGTTTTTTCTTTAGCTTTTTCCGCCAAAACAACTGAACTTTGTAACACAGGGGTAGATAATAACATCAGACTACTTGCTACAACAACTGACTTTCTGACTGATGGACGTTTCAAAAATTGACCCGACATATAATTCCTCCAAACATTATTTGTTTTATTAGTTATTTATTATAAAAAACTAATTATTTTATCATTATTCACAAATTTTTCATGTTTGTCAAATCCTTGTTTTTAAATAACTGTTATATAAAACGACTTTTATCTTTATTATGTCTTAAAATAGCGACTTAAAAAACAAGATTAAAGCATTATAAACTTTTATATTTATCTTTTAATAACAAACTTTAACAATAAACGTTCCTTTTAAAAAACAAAATAAAAAAAACGCTGATTGCATCAAGCGTTTTTCTAAAAATTATTAGTGTCTTAAAATTTTTAAGCAGTAGATAGTCATCATGCTGTAACGATATATCAAAAAATACGTTTATCTATGGTAGCAATGCGATATTAATAATATTTTCTTGACGAATCTTCATGAATTTATTTCTATGCTATCTTTACTCAAACGATTAGTTAAAAATTCTGTAAAATCGCCCTATTTAAAATAGACCACTTGCACTATTCTATTAATTGACATTCTTAGTTCTGTGATAGAACTTACAACCAATGACAATACCTACACCTAAATGGTATTAAAGTTAATTTTATATCTTTTTGAAGGTTGTGTTGCAAAGTTTTAAAAATAGATAGACGCATCCAATTTTTGATTAAGGGTCTACACCACCTTAAATAGATTTTCATTTTCTTCCCACGGGGAAAAGTCGAAGATGTTAATTTCTCTTCGACTTTCTTTGTAAAATGCTGAGACAACTTCAATCCTTTTGAATACGTCAAAATCAATTAGACTAAAAATATTGGTATCTTCTAACAGCTAATCAGATTAAATATTATTTTGAAACTAGTTGGTACCTTCTAATTAGCCAGACATATTATGAATCTGATTGATAATTGATGACAAAAAATAGCGACTTAATGCCTATTCATCCGCTACAATCGCTGCAAAACCATTTTTTAATTCAATATTATCCGTTTCTTTAAAATATAAATAGTTATCATTATTACCTTGATTTTGTGACGTTACCAATACTTTAGGCTCACCAGATACAAGTGTAAAGAAATAAACATGTTTTTGCATATATGGTTGCGAATCAGCGTCTGAAAAAACGGCGACTAAAGTGTACTCAGCATCTGATTTCCCATTGTCCGACCAAGCTAATGATATTGGTACGTCATTCACTACTGCTTGCCAATTATCAAGACGTTCTAACACGGTTTTTGGTAATTGTAGTCCATATAAATCAACGTTATTTGTTGGGCTGTATTCTTGATAATCTTGTTTCATCGTTTGCCCCCAGCTCAACATAAAATCAGCAAGTTTTTTGCCTTTATCAGCATTCCAAAGATTAGTTGATTTAACCTCTTTTTCAACAGTTGTACTAGACTCAGAAGAATGACTTGTCTCAGTTGTCACTTGTGACTGACTAGTTTCTGAACTCATCTTTGTCGATTTTTTTGTCGTTACATCTGAATCAGTTATCTTTTTCTGCCCACATCCTCCAACTAACAGGCCACTCATCAGAACACCAATAATTACGATTTTTTTCATGATAATTTCTCCTAAATATGTTATTGTTAGTCACTTAAACATAGATTACCTAGACACTTATAATTGTACAATAAAATAGGATAAAAACAATCAAGCAAAGTAACAATGCACTAGTTACATAAAAAAATAAAGTAGCAAAAACAAATTGTCTTCGCTACTTTATTTGAATAGTTAAATGATTTATGTACTATTTAACTCTATTAATTGCAACCACCATTTCCCCAAATCGGTATTGCTATCAAACCTCTAGCAGTTTCTATATCTCGTAATATTTTGTCATCACGAATTGCAAATTTTTCAACATCTGGTTGAATACTCTTATAGATATGTAAAATACTATTCGGAATCTGATGATTTTTATATAGATAATAACGAGAGACCTTTTCTGAGAATAGTCCAATGACTTGAGCGTAAATTGCATCACTAAACTGATTATCAATTAAGTCTTTAGCGCAGATTTCAATTAATTTAGACCAGTATAACTGGATAGGCTACACTTGACTAGACAGAAAAAATAAGGTGTGATGAGAATAAGAAAACACACTGGAGGAAATGTCATGTTAGAACGTAAACCAAGAAGAACTTTTACCAAAGAATTTAAACAACAAATGGTAGATCTTTACCAATCAGGAAAACCTAGAATAGATATTATTCGTGACTATGAGTTAACTCCTTCAACTTTTGATAGGTGGGTAAAACAAGGAACAACCACAGGTTCATTCAAAGAAAAAGATAATTTAACACCTGAACAAAAGGAATTAATCAAACTCAGAAAAGAACTTAAAATGCTTGAAATGGAAAATGATATTTTAAAGCAAGCGGCGCTGATATTCGGACGAAAAGGCAAGTAATTAAAGCCAACAAACATAAATATTCTATATCAGCGATGTGCCGAGTCCTTAAAATATCAAGACAAACTTACTATTATCAGGAAAAGAAGCCATTACTAGAAAGTGAACTAGAAGAAATTGTGGAAATGATTTTTCGCCAAAATAAAAAAGCTTATGGCGCTCGTAAAATAAAAAAAGCACTTAGTTTAGAAGGCATCATTCTCAGTAGAAGAAAAATTAGAAGGATTATGCGACACAGAAACCTCGTTTCTGTGTATACGAAAGCTTATTTTAAGGTGGTATCTTCTAATGTGAATGAGTCTAAAATAACCAATCAATTAAAACGTCATTTTAACTCCGTTATGCCATTAGAAAAAGTTGTCACCGATTTAACTTATGTCAAGGTTGGCAATCGTTGGCACTATGTCTGTTTAATTCTTGATTTATTTAATCGAGAAATCATTGGATTTAGTTGTGGGGCATCAAAAGATGCCGAATTAGTTAAACAGGCATTTTATACGATTCCGTACGCCTTAACAAACATTCAGTTGTTTCATACTGATAGAGGAAAAGAATTTGATAACCAAGTGATTGATACCATACTAAATACATTTAATATCAAGCGATCGTTGAGTAGAAAAGGAAATCCCTGGGATAATGCCGTCGCCGAGTCAACTTATAAATCCTTTAAAGCAGAGTTCGTTTATCCCAATCAGTTTGAGACACTAAAAGAATTATCTGTGGCTCTTTATGACTATGTTCATTGGTGGAATCATTTCAGAATACACGGAGCATTGAATTATGTCACTCCGCTTAGTATCAGAGCTCAGAGATTAGCGATAGCTTCCCTTGAGGATGAGTCAAACTGTGATACGTGTGAGATAGCGGGTTGATTTTTATAAGTCAACACACCGCGAAAGAGTCACAGTTTGAGAGGCTCATGGTCAAGGGTAATCGGATAACAGTACCAATGTTTTGACACCTTATAATATTTGTCAAAAAAAGTGTTGCCATTCCAATATACTTTTTTTGAAATTTATGATTCATTAAGAGAAATGGTGTTCTGTTCGCAATGTTAGTCATTTCTTCAATACTAACTAACATAACTAATAAAATAATAGCTTATCTTCATGTTCTCAATAAATTAATTGATAGTTCAATAAATTCGTTTACATTGTCGATTTATTTTTTGTGATATTCCTGTTTCCCCCAATATGTCACTTCTCTTTTTTCAGATATTAGATTTAGTATTTCATCCTCAAATAAAATAATATTCACCTCTATTTTCTTAGTCCACTGTAATTATTAATTTTTCCACCGTCTTTGTAAAACTTCTTAACATTTTCAAAAATTAATTTAATTTCGGCTTTTGATTCTCCAAATACGGCTTCCCTTGTATACAATACTAATGCTGCATTCTTAAAATATCTATAACAAGATTTTCTAAAATCAGCTGTTTCATCCAATCCATTCTTTAATTTAAACTCTAAATAATTTTTTAGATGAAACTTTTGACTGTAGTCACCCTTGTTATAAATATCTGCTATAACAAGCCAATCTCTTCTATTACCAGTTTTACTATTTATAATTTCTATATCTTGCTTACCTTCTTCATAAGCTTTGAAAATTTCTTTAGAATACTCGGTATCGTTATCCGCTTGATTTAATATATCTAGAACTTCTTTTATTTCCATTTTAAATTCACCCTTTCTTAAACAATAAAATTAATATTTATCGAACTAAATTTCATTCTAGAGATTATTAAAAAAAGCAAACAAGTATAGCCCTATAGAACTATACTTGTTTGACTACATACTCAACCCTCTAAACTCACCATCAATCGCAATTCTGGCAAGTTGTTTCATAGTATTTCTACCGTCATTGATTATGTAGAATTTTAGTCCTTTGATTTTAACGCCTTCTAATTCATCTTCAAAAGCTAATTCTACTTCATGTTCGTTAATATACATCAACAAGTCTTCTTTCCATTGTTGTTCTTCGATTTTACCACCTTTTGGTTCAATAAAGACTTGTAAGAAAAAGTCGGCATTTTGAAGATATAGAATGAAGTCTGGTTGGAAGCCTTCAAAGTGAACATCTTTAGCGTTAGGGTTAAACTCATGTAGCTTCATGTTTTCACTTTTAGCTGATTCTCTATGCATGTTTTCATCCATACGTATCAAGTAAACTTCTGAATAATGCTCTTTTAATTCTTGTACCCGTTCCCCAATACGATCAATCAATTGTTTTTCTGTTAAGTTAATAATCGCTGATTCGTACACAAAATAATCATCATCAATCACAAAACGTTGTACTGTTTGAGGGTTTTTATCCATGAATAATTTAGACGTATCATAGTTAGGAATACGTTTCTTATAATCCGTCACATAGTCTTTTACTGGATAGCCAATGAATTTATTCGTCCCCCTATGACTGTTAAAGTTCTTCTTAATTTTTTGAGCCACTTCTGCTAAATATAATTCAACAATTCTCAGCTTTTCTTGTGCTGTTAAATCATGACGTGTCATTTTCATTGGAACGTTTGCGTATATTGTACGATTGGTAATATTTAACCATTTTTCCCCTAAAAAATCTTCTCTTGAATTTAATAATGGCATATATTTTTTAAGGTTATCAAAATGGAAAAATGTTAAGCGATTCATAGCTTTTTCTATGAATCGTCTATCAATTTCAACAGGTATTTGGTGCATATCTGTATAATCTTCATACACCATATCCGCTTTGTAGCTTACTTCTTTTGCTGAAGATAACCAATTAATGACAATATCTTCTTGGTTATCTAGTGAATATTTAGTTAAACCGTCATAGTAATCATCCGATAACTCAATAGATTGGTTATAATACAGTTTACCGTATTTCCAGACATCCGTTTTCTTGAATTTGGGTTTAACTTTAACATCTAATAGCGGGT
This sequence comes from Vagococcus penaei, assembly GCF_001998885.1. Lineage (NCBI taxonomy): Bacteria > Bacillati > Bacillota > Bacilli > Lactobacillales > Enterococcaceae > Vagococcus > Vagococcus penaei. The sequence goes on along the minus strand of NZ_CP019609.1, from coordinate 2,239,487 downwards.
TTTTCTTATCTTCGCCCGTTGGTAAGTTCATTTCATCTAAAGCAGCTACTAAGTTTTTCAGATACTGTGGTTCATTGATTGTATGATAATGTAATGTTTCTAAAATCAAACTTGGATTGCTATCATCTTCAAATCGTCTTTGATAAGATTTTTCACCATCTAATTCAAACGGATTATACCTTGCCCCACGTCCAATTAACTGGGCTTCAGCCATGGTTGTTTTCTTATCCCCTTTTGTATCTTTATAATTACTGATTCTGACAATATCATACAGATTTAAAACATCCCAACCTTCTGTTAATTTCGCTACCGCAAAAACGACACGATATAAGTTATTAGGACTTTCTAAGCTATTTAACGCTTCATATTGTCCTTTTTCAAGCATTCCCGCCCCACGATCACTATCGTTAGCGTTAATAATGCGACTTGGTGAGAACTCACGCTTCATTTCTTTGACAATTTGAGGTAAGTCTTCTTTATTTTTTAAGAAGTAATTATAGGCAAAACCTAACGTCTCACTTTGATCTTCAGACATGACTTTTGCTTGTCTTTCAAGAAACGTTAAAATATAGTCTGGTGTTAACTTGTCAATCAGTTGATTAAACAGGTCGTTTGCTTCATTTGACGCATCAATTTTTTGTGATTTAAACATAATCACTGGTTTGATATAAGTACCATATAATTCAAAGGCATAGCGACGTCTAAACTCACTTAATAACACGACATTCAGCATGTTTTCTTCATCTGTATTGCTTGACTGAATTCGTTTAACATTCTTAGAATAACGGTCTTGAATAAAACGATCTAAACCATAGCGATATAACACCTTATCTTTGTATTTCTCATAGACTTTCTTATTTTCTAAATCAATAGTCGCCGTAAATTCTAACAGCTTATTGTCTTCATTGGCGTTTAATATGGTATTAATCGCTTTTTCCCATGATTGTTCCATTTCTTTTTCAGACTTAGTAGACGCTGAATAGTGATGGGCTTCGTCTCCTAAAATAGCCACTTTATTTCTAGCGTAATCTTGCGCTCCCATTGAATTCTCACCTTGCGTGAAAATATCACTCGCAACGGATTGTACACTGGCTAATTTAATGTAAATCGTGTTCTTACTTTGATTTTTAGGAAACTCATCAACTTTTACAATCGACAAACGTTCCCCATCTATTTCAATCACTGACTTGTATAAATACTTATTAGATTGCTTATTCGTTAAGTTATCAATCGTTTTATTTAATACACTATTAGTATTCACAATAAATAAAAAGTTCTGATAATTGTGTTCTTGATACAAATACAAGATTAACCCAGCCATCAAATCTGTTTTCCCTGAGCCCGTTGCCATGTTAAACAGCGCATGGTTAATTCTGCGGTACTCGAAGACTTTATTCGTCATGGTGTAGTGGAAATAACGTAAAGCAGACTCCTGATAATCACGGAACGTATGTACCATATTTTCAGCTAAATACGTTGGGGTGCTCCATCCTAACGCTTCATTTAGTAAACTATGATCCAGTTGAACAAGCTCATCATATAAAGGCAGTGATAATGGTTTAAACGTTTCTTTCGTCTTCTTAGCCATCTTGATTCACTTCCTTATAAAAGCTCTGATTAAAGGCATAATCTGAGTCAGACACTAATTCTCGAACGTGCGCATCATCTATTTCTGAATAGTTGAAATACAACTGATTTTTATCTAGTATTTTAATCAAGGTTTTCTTTTGTTCTTCAAGTGAATGTTCCCATAAGGTCGCCTTAACCTCTTCTAAATCCACTCTAAAATCAATATCAGGTGATTGACTCATTCGTTCAAAAATAGCTTGTAGTTCTTGCATAGTATCTGCTTCGATAATTTCTTTTAAGAAACCTGTGTTCTTTTCCATTAATTCAGCATAGATGAATGAACCACCACCTTGCCAATCAACTTCTTTAGAAATCCCACCTTGTTCTCCTTCAATGACTTTTTGAAGTCTCGGAACTGATACGGTATCAATATAGTCCATTTGTTCAATCCCAATAAAACGACGATTCATTTTCATAGCCACGGCTTGAGTGGTTGCAGAACCCATGAAGAAATCCACTACTAAGTCACCTTCATCTGAACCAATATGAAGAATTCGTTGTAACAGTTTTTCTGGTTTGGGTGTTGAAAAATTAAAATCTTCAATCAATCTCTTTATTTCTTTATTAGCCTGATCATTATTCCCTGCTTCAGTATGTAACCATAAAGTATTAGGCGTAACATTTCCCATATCAGAAAGATATTTTTTTAATCTAGGGACTGATTTACCATCTTTACCAAACCAAATCATATTATTGTTATCATATTCTTTCAAAGAGTCAAAAGAGTATCTTGGAAATGTTCCTCTTGGTGGTTCCCAAGTAACTCCATTTTTAAAAGTATACGAAAAATCGCTATTTTTTCCACTCTTAGCGTGAAGAGGTTGTGTCATCCAAGGCCCCCTGAAATCATTATCAGGATTTTTATATCTTGCATTCATTTCTTCACTTCTAGGTAAGCCATTTAGTTTAAATGTCTCTTTCCTCATCGAATACACTAGAATATGATCATGACTATCAGAAAAATATTTTGCGTCATTAGCAATGGTATATTTCTTTTGCCAAATAATATTTGCAAGAAAATTTTCTCTTTCAAAAATACCATCACACAAAACTTTTAAATAATGGCTTTCATCATCATCAATATTTATCCAAATACTTCCATCCTCTGTTAAAAGGTCACGTGCTATTTCTAAACGATTTTTCATAAACGTTAGCCATGCTGAATGATTAAATCTATCATTATATTGGAAACTATCATTTCCAGTATTATAAGGCGGGTCTATATAGATTAATTTAACTTTCCCTGCATAACGTTCTTTTAAACTATGAAGAGCTAACAAATTATTACCTTTTAAGATTAGATTATCATCTTCGGTTATTTCAGAAACTTTATGCTCGCCTTCTATATCATACTTCTTAGCGTTTACTAATAACTTTTTATCCAACAGTACATCAATTTCTTCTTTCGCAATCACTTCATTAAGAAATGGTTCATCGGGTCTTAAATCATCTTTCGCTAGATCTTCTTGGGTCATCCCTGCTTTTAACACTGTATCCTTATAAGGAAAATCTAACACGACTTCAGTTGTTTCATCAATAAATTTCCCATTAGCTGTTAACCCAATTTTTTTTGAATATTTTGTATAAGAATCTTGCCAGTAGTCATTCGTTTCAAATAATTCTACTAATTTGTTTACATTAAAAATAATGGCATCATTGATAGCCGTTGTAAAATTACTTTTCACAACGTCATTTGACAACATTTTTGTCATTAATTCTTTGTCATAATTATCTAAGTCATGAATCACTTTTTGCTTATTGATGATCTCACCAATAAAATATTTATCACCAAACATCAGCAACACCGATTTAATGGCTTGATTAATTTTCGTATCCATAATTCCTCCTGAAAAACACTTAATTGCTTTGATTATATCATTATTTTGATAGTTATTGAGAGTTCTTGATAACAAATTTATTAACAAATAAATATACTTATCCTTAATACTATGACCATTTTTTATCTATAAACTATTGAGTAAAAAAAAAGACTAGAAAATAAATTCTAGCCTCCCTTTATTATTGAATATAATTCACATAAAAATCTTCTAAACTATCAACATCTTGTTGCCACAATAATTTTTTACTTCGTTCCAAGCTATTTGCTAAATCCCTTAAATCCGCTATATTCACTTCGATAGCTGAAATATTATATGTATCATATATATATATTGGACTACCTGTAATGATGAGTTTATCAACATCATTGTATATTTCTGGATACTCACACCTAACTTTATACTTAAATGATTCTAATACTTTGATATTTGCGATTTGGAGTAACTTTTCTGTTTGTTTTGAATTATTACTCGTTTCCTCTGTTAATTCATAAGCTGACTTAACAAATCCTTCAATATAAGAATATTCCATTACAGAATCAAATTTCCCATCTTTTTCTATTAATCCTAACGAAAAGTCTAAAAAAGGTACAATAGTATTGTTAAATTTTTCTAAAGTAACGTTGATTTCTTCATTTATTTTTTTATTTTCAGATATCAATTTTTCCATTTCAAATCCATTTTTATTAATTTTCAATAACTTGATATCCTCGAACCATAGACCACAAAACATAACCAACGATAAAGCTATGGCTGTCCATTCATTCCACCCTGTGAAAAAACAAAAGAACATACAAAATACAACACAAAACAGACTAACCAACTGTTTAACAAATATTTTCAATTTAACACCTCTCTAATATGTTTATAAAACCGTTAAATAGCAAGATTAGAGATTACTTTCACTTATCATGTTTTCAATCGTCATTATCTTTTTATACAAAATAGAATATGATTCCGTTAAAATATCAATCGTTTGTTGATACTCGTTATCAAGCATTAATCCATCATTTTCTCTTTGCACTAGCATACTACGTCCAAATTTCAAATTATTATTTGTTGAAAAATATATATTACTTTCAAAAAAATCTCTTAAATTATTTAATTCTCTATATAGATCAACTGGAATAAACTTTGAATATAACATGTAGTGACTATATATATTATTAATAATATTATCCCCAGATTCACCCAGAGAATCATAGTATGATTTTCTAACAAATTTTGGATTAATCATAGAATCAATCACATTATTAGGGTTCAATAACTGAGTATTCAAGCCTTCACGTAATTTATTTATTGTAATAAGTTCGGGTATATTATTACAAACATTAGCAAATTCCTTGTCTAATTTATCACCTTCCAATTGACTATTTGTTAATGCTGATACACTGTGTAATTTTATTGTTTGTAGCAATTTATTTAAATCAGTTTCTGCTACTGAATAGTATTCATTATATTTTCTATTATGTTCTATTTTTAAATTGTTTTTTTGAATAATTTTATCGAAAACAAATATTGTTATTCCCATTTCAACTGGAAACCAAATCATATTTTCGAACAAAAAGTTCCAAATTTCTGATCCATAAGGGCTTATTCTTCCAACTAGACCTATGAAAGAAATAGATATTAATAATAAAATAAATTTACGCCATTGCTTAAAATCAAAAAAACTTTTCATTTCATACCTCCACAAGTTTACATAATTTTTTCAAATACTATCATAAAATTTCTAGTTCAGTAAATCATCATAAGTAACATTTAATATATCTCTAATGGCTTTTAATTGAATCAGTTTAATATGTTGACGACCACCTTCAATTTTCACTAGTGTTTCCCGAGTCATGTCAATTTTATTTAACTACAATTCTCTAATCAATTCTGTTTGGCCTATTTGATTTTCTATTCTAATCCGTCTTATATTACTACCAATTATATTTTCTTTATCAATAATTTTTTCTTCTTTCATGTTAACACACCTTTTGGACCAAAATAAGTCCGTTTTCTTATTAATTTTAGAGATTAGGTGTGTTACAATGGGACTAGTTTAGGTCCACATGCTAATAAATAGGAGGAATTTTTTTGAAAAAACTAGCATTTTATTTTTTTATTCTTATCAACTTTAATCATTGGTGGATGTTCTAATAATGAACATTAAAAACAGAAACGTCTCATACCACAAATTCTACTGAAATAGAATATCCAGTTTCTTTCGCCCCAATTCCTGATAATTTCACTGCATATTATGACAAAAAATCTCTAGATGTAAAGTTATCAGAAAATAATGCGATTGAAACCATTCTCCCAAAAAACATTCAAGAACATCAATCAGAAATATATTTTGAAGCTGAATTACCTCTTCTTAATAAGACAGTAGTTGATTGGAATCATAATAATATTTCTTTCAAAGCAAACAGTAATGAGCTATCAAATCTATATATCGAAAAAATCGAACAGTTTTTTAAAGCAGGACAAAATAAAGATTTCAATCAAATTAATAATTATACCGATAATTTCTATAATGAAACCAAAGATAATATAAATGACTCTACATTTATATCAGAAGATATAGATAAGATGTCGTTAAAGAAAATTTACGGATACGATCAACTATTTAATTTACAATTAATCGAAGGGCAACTATCTTTTGTTTTAGCTGGATATTTTGATTATGATTATCACCCAGACTATTTAGACGCTCCATTAGAACATAAGAATCAACCTTTGAATTTCACCTTTATTTTTGATTCAACAAAAAATAAATGGTTACTTGATAAAATGAACACTTTTAACGGAAGTCTAGACGGATTACCAAAACCAGAAGATAATGATGCATCATTTGTAACTAAAGAATTTTAGAAACAAGTATTACCTACTTTATCTTGTTATCAACAAACAAAAATGAAGCTAGCATAAGTACTAGCTTCATTTTTTATTATCTATTTCATTGAACATATTTCTAAATAGTTTTCATTATCTTCTGCTATCATTGTCACACATCTATTCCCTTTATGATTGGCAGTTACTAAATAAATTAGTTTTGCTCTCATTTCAGAATACCCCACTTCTACCACAAAATGGTTAGCTCTTATTCCACAATAATAGTCATCATCTTTTTCCACCATAAAAACTTTTTTTGCATGAAACAACATTAATTCGTCAATATCTTCTTGATAAACATCCTTGTAAAAATTAATTTCAAATACAACTTCTGATTCAATTTTTGTAAATTTATTTTCATATAACCATGCAACTCGTTGCTCAATATCATCATAAATTTTTGCTTCTTTTTTTATTTTTAATTCTCGTTTTATCTTTTTTATTTCGGTATTTTTTGATTTTTTCATATTATCCACCTCTTCATTTTATTCAGGGAGTCTGTAGGGAGCTTTCTCCCTCAGGAATTGAGAGCCACCACTGCTCTTTCCAGATAGAGTAGCCTGCGACAGCATGGCTCTCAATCTGGAAAGACAGTGGGTAGCTCGCCGTATGTCTTAAAAAATAATCTCACCATATCAAACTTTTAAATTTAGGCTCTGGCAAGATGCTTTAAAAATCCATTTCAAATTCTTGTCTTCTTTGTTACTCCATTTCGATCTTATGTTGCATAAATTCATAGTCTTTTTTAGCACGATACATCTTCACATCATCGTTAATGACTTTGCTAATTTGATGATGCACGGTTCGTGCATTTGGCGTATGAGCGTAACTCCCCACACCAAAACGTGGTGATGTATACCGTTTTTCTTCTGTCTTTTTGACTGCAACTTTTTTATGTTCGGTACTTTTTAAAGTCTGCTTGTTCACTTTTAAATGCACTTTTATTTCGTACTCTTCATCATCAAGTGGACCGAGTGATGTAGCAAAATGCTTATCAACTGACTTTAAAAAATCATCATACTTCATAAAATGATGCGCACCTTTTCGATTAAATTGACGTTGTGCTGGTTCATCTAATTCTACAAAGGGTTCTTCTAGTTCCCCTGTTTTATTAATTTTTTGATTCAAAATAATAAACTGTTCTTCTTTACTAAAGCTATCAAGATTACTAATTTGATAATCCATTAGATTATAATCAAGCTCTTTTTCTATCGACTCTAACTCATAACTCTTACCTAATTTTTTAGCACTAAATGTTTTTTCAACATACGGTTCACGTATTTTTCGTGACGCTTTGTCTTTACCTAAATAAATAAATTTTTCTCTATTCTCATAAAAGTTTGATTCTTTTTTATACAAAACATAACCCAACTTGTTGCTATTTTTAGAAAACTTGTAAACTTCTATGTCATGATTTTTTGCTAAAGTATCTGAAAATTTTTCAAAAGAGGTAACAGTTGTATCTCTTAACACCTCATCAATAGCATTTTGAATAACTTGTTGATAGTTCACTTGTCCCTTTTTCAATTTGGATGGATCATTAGAATAAATGTTATTACGTCTAAAAAGAGCGTCATAATATTCATTGTCTATCGGTTCTAATCCATGACTTTTTAAAATAGTATCATTTATTTCTCTCATATTTTCTAAATCTTTTGGATCAATTCTAATTCGTTTACCCGTTTCCGTATCAATATTATTAATCACTAAATGACTATGAAAGTGGTCCTTGTCATTGTGACTTGCGACAATAATTTGGCAATTTGGAAATGATTTTTCCGCAAACTCTACCGCTATTTTATGCATTTGTTCTTCTGAAAGTTCTTTAGATATTTCTTTATCAAAAGAATGTATGACGTGATACGCCTGTGTTACGTCCTTTGAGTGATTCATTTTAGTTCTCGTTCTGTTCATCATTAAATACGCTTTTTCTATTTCATCACTGCAATTTATCCCTGTTACAGCGACACATTTTTCTTTTTTAGATGGATTGGCTGCATATTGTAAAAGGGAGGAAAGATTTTTCTTCCTCCCTAATGACGTTACACTAGCTCCCATAGCTTTTCACTCTGCTCTTCCATCATTTGAATGCTTGCTAGTGCTTTATTGAGTCTATTATGAATGTAAGTAGCGTATTCAACTTTAGTCTGAGGTCGTTCGTTTTTATCAATCCAGTATTGCATATACTTTTTTTCCTCGTCACTTAATTGACTACTACGGATATTATTGAGATTAGCTTCTGTAAATACTTTGTCGGGATCAACAATCATAAATACTTGAGCAATCTTATTAGCCTGTTCATTCTCAAATAATTGGTACTTTTTATTTCTAAAAAGATCAGTAGAAGAATTAGTTGATGCATCTTTCTTATGAAAATGAATCGCAATAGCATTCAAACTTTTAGTCGCTTGATTTAAGTTGTTTCCTAGCTGATTCAAGGCTTTAATTAGTCCTTTAGTATCTAAATCAGACAGTAGAGGGGGCTCGTATTGTAGCCCCTTTAATCGTTCTCTGCATACTTCTGCACGTGAGATACCCTTTTGCTCTGCAATTAAAGAAATCTCTTTATACGTTCGCTTATCTACTCGAAAATTTAATGCTTCACTGTTCTTTCTGTTTCTGTCATAGATTTTTTGCTTAGAATCCATAAAAATTCCCCTCCTTTTTTAATCAATAAGTCATATTCATAACATTATTGAATGACTTCTTTTCAACTTCTGCTATTTCCTTCCAGTGATTTCTAGCACTTGTATTTACGTATGCTATTTCATCTAGTAATACTCCCTTGTTCAATTTATCGTTCATAGTTGTAAATAGTTTCTTTAACATTTTATTAGTTTTGTCATTGAAATATGTTGCATTTATCTCAATTTTATATTCTCTTTCTACTGAATTTTTCATAGATAAAATAATACCTATAAATTTTCTTCGTTGTGCATCAGAAAATCTATCACCCATCTTATTTATTATACTAAGACCTTCATTATCAATAACATTATTGCTGTTGATATATGGGGTGTCTGTTTCAATTTGACTAATCTCATCTACACTAATTTTATTTAAGTTAGATTTAACTAAATTAGTTTTATTTGACTTTAACTGAGTATCGCTTTGGTAGTCACTTGACATACCTGCTGAATACCACTTATCAAAAAGATCTTTTTTTAATATCTCAGTCTGCTTTTTATCTAATATTTGTTTTATTGGTGCTTCTGGAATCTTATTAAAAAAATCTGGATTCATATTTAATAACTGATTATGATAAATTGACGCCTTATATCTATCATTCCTAATATACTGATTTTGTAGCCAGTGAGGTAAAAAAGCTAACCAGTCCCCGTTCAAAAAAAATATAAATCCTTTTGTTAATAGTACTTTAACATCATCTTCTGGAGTACCAAGCATTTGTGAATATGGAAAAACTTCAACTATCCCATCATCATCTGCATTGACGTTTAAATATACATACAATAATTTCGCTGAATCTGACATTTTCATAAAGCTTGCACTACTAATAAACGCTTTCGATAACATTCTTTTTTCTGCCATTTATTCATCTTCTTTCTATGAAATGTTACAATAGAAACAGATAAAATTTCTAAAATCTTTATTTAAGAATGCTCTTGACTGTCTACCAAAACGAACAAGAGCATTTTTTAATTTAACTACTAATATCATCAATAGCTTTTTAACCTCTTTAGCATAAATTCATTCACTGCTTTCTTAGAATAAAATTTTCTTCTTCCGAGAGTCGCAACTGGTAATCCTTCATTTCTAACCGCTTCTTTTAAGAAATTCTCACTTACGTTTAAATAATCACCCATTTCTTTCTGATTCAAATATTCTCTTGTGCTACCTGTATTCTGTCCTGCTCTTTCTATGGCCGTCATAGCAATTTTGTAAAACTCTTTTAAAAATATTTCTTGTTGTTCTTCTGAAATCATTAGTTTAATTGACTCCATGTACCTCTCTCCTTTCAATTGATTATTCTCTAATCCCTCTACCTGCTATAAAAAGTCATATAAATATAAAATTACGACATATATGCGACTTTTATAAATATAGTTTAACATCATTTAATATATCATTCAATAGTAAATGCGACTTTAATATGACATTGATACCATTTGATGTTAAAATACTAATGAGGTGATATTTGTGAATCAAAACCAAAATGAACTATTAAAAAGAAAATTAAAAGTTCTTAGGAATAAGAATCAACTCACATTAGAAGAATTAGCTAGCGAAATTGGTATGTCATATATGAGTTTATCAAGGTTTGAGACTGGGAAAAGAATTCCTAGTGATAAGACATTAAAAAAAATCGCAAATTTTTATGATATTCCTGTCAGCTATTTTTTAGAACAAGATTACTTTACTTATGATAATTATGGTGTAAACATTATTAAATTAAACAGTGTTTATGATGACTCTATTCTTGCTTTTCCAACAGGCATAGATGATAAATATAATACTTATCGTTTAAAGTTTTCAGGAACAAAAAACGAATATTTACATATATATCAAGAAATTGGGGAATATTCACTAACTGGAATAGGACACCAATTTCTTAATTTAGATCAAAAAAATGTAATGGATTTAATATTAGAGATATACGAAAAAGCACGAGTTATTTACGATAAAATTACCAGTGTAATAATCTACACATCTATTAATAACTCACAAGAGATTGAAACAATAATATTTGATAATACGATTAATGAAGAACAAATACTTAAAGATTTTAGTGGTAATATTGATTCTTCTAACATTATTTTTGGTAATAACGATACAATTTTCCTTAATACATTCATTGAAAATACATTTAACAAGGTCATTACTTTAGATTATGGTGTTTTAGACTATAATTATTTAAAAAAATTATACTGCAATAAACATTAAAACAATTGATTCTTCAAATAACTTCTCTACCTGCAAAATGAAGTAAAGGAGAGAATCAATATGGCAACATTTTTTAATTACAAACTTAAAAATGGAGACAAGTATTGGGGATTTGAAACTTATTTAGGGAAAGATCCTCGAACTGGGAAAGATATTAGGACCAAAAGAAGACGTTTTAAGACGAAAGCTGAAGCTCAAAGTGCTTTAAACAAGCTTTTAGTTGAGTACAAAGAACAAGAAGAATTTCGTATCAATGTCACAACGTTTGAAGAGTTATATGAATTATGGATAGATAACTACCGAATGAGAGTTAAACCCTCTTCTGTCGCAGTTGCACAACGTTTCTGTAAGAATCATATCCTACCTGCTTTCGGTAAAATGAAACTAGATAAAATTACCGTTAGCTATTGTCAAAAACAAGTCAATATATGGCATGGAAAACTCAAACAATATGCTTTTCTCAGAAAAACTACCGCCCAAATATTCAAATTTGGTGTAGCTATGGAAGTCTGTAAAAGTAATCCAATGTCTAAAACGTTATTACCTAGAAAAATTGAAGAAGAGCAACCGATTAAATTTTATACAAAAGATCAGTTAGTTTTATTCTTAGAAAATGTTCAAAAGAATAATAGTACAAAACTATATACTTTCTTCCGTCTATTAGTCTTTACAGGTATGCGTAAAAGCGAAGGATTAGCCCTTCAGTGGGAAGATATAGATTTCTTAAATAAAACCCTTAGAATCGGTAAAACAGTCGCTCAGGACGAATTTCAAAAGGTTGTCCTTCAAGTTCCTAAAACAAAAAGTTCTACTAGAACAATCAAACTGGATGATTCAACGCTTAAACAGTTAAGATTATGGAAACAAGAGCAAATGGAAACAATGTTAATGTATGGATTTAATACTAATTCACCTGAACAATTTGTTTTCACAACCAAAGATAATAATTTGTATTACCCTCAGGCTGTAAATGACTGGTTAAATTGGATTTACAAAAAATCGCCAATGGATTTACAAATTACCCCTCATGGATTTAGGCATACTCATTGTAGTTTGCTATTTGAAAGTGGTGCTTCTATCAAAGAAGTTCAAGAACGTTTAGGGCATAAAGATATAAAAACAACTATGAATATCTATGCTCACGTCACACCACAATCTATCAAAGAAACTGGGGATCGATTTGCTAAATTCATGGGAATGTAACTCAAACGTACCCAAAAGCGTATCCAAAATAATTTTTGACAAAAAGAAAAAGCTCTAAACGCTGATTTAACAACGTTTAGAGCTTTTATATAGAAACTAGCCCACGCTACCTTCCAATCAATCTCGGTACCCTCAAATTCACTCATTTATACTCAAAAACTTGTCATAGCAAGCTCTTTCAAAATATTAAGACTCAAATTCACTCAATTTAATTAATCTTAATCGGGTACAATTCGGGTATTATAATTCTTCCCCTGTTAATTTTTGGAAGTTTCTTTCAATTTCTGAAAACCACATATCTGGATCAACACTTCCATCGAATGGAAACATTTCACGAACCTCTTTTATTGCTTCTAAAAACTCTCTTCTTGTAGAGAACATTTCGTTTGGTCGTGTGTGAAAATTTGATGGTCGTATAGCATAAGGTTGTTCTCTCTTAACTTGAAGTGAAACCGGGTATTTTGGTGTTCTTTTAGTTAATTCCCACAAATTTTTCATATATACTTCTTCGATTCTAAATCCATGAGTAGTTGGTCTGTATGCAAAGACCAAATATTTTGCATTTAATTTTGTTGGATCTTTATAGATTGAATCATAAAAACCACCGAAATTAGCTAAATCGAAACCTGGTCCATTATTTAAATTAAAACACTTAACTTCCATATTGTATTCTTTGCCATCAATTTTAGCAATAAAATCTGGAAATACTTGTGTTTGTTTATTGACAGTTAGATCTAAGCCATTGTCTTCTAACCACTGTGGTATCCATTCTTGTACACAATTACCAATAATATCGTTTGTACTACTGATTTTTGGTGTTCCTCCGATTGTAATTGTGATAGTTCCAATCTGTCCTTTTATGTCTTTTAAAGCTAACTCATATAATTCATCTAAGTTTTTCATACTAGACCCCCTAAATGCACTTTAAGAAAAGTCTAGCAAACTTATATTACTGGGTCAAGCTTTGTAGTTTTTTAGTAATTCCGTGCTTATTGCTTCTATAACTGGGACAGCAACCGTATTACCAAGTAAATCATATGCCTTACTTTTAGGTAAATCTAATTTGTATTCCTCAGGAAAACCAAACAATCTCAATCCTTCTCTAATTGTAAGAGGACGTATACCATCTTGGACAGCAACTCCCAATTTCGAAACATCTGTTGCCACTAGTGTAGGAGTCACAGCATGACCATCTAAAATTCTATTATACTTAAACGAGAGTTTGCCTGTAACAATATTGTATCCCTTCTCTAAGCTTGTATCATATACTCTTCTTCCATTTATTTTTTGTTTTGGATGCTCATAAACCAAATATTCTTTTTTAGTTAAATCTTCTAACATCTCTTCTAAATTAGGGTTATCATAAAAAGTCTCTATCATTTCTTTGGTTAACGGCATACCATCCATCCAATCAATACCTATGACTTCTGCCCATTTTCTATTGCGCCTTTGTCTCAATAATAGTTCCAACAATTCTTTTTGATCCTCAGTTACCTCACCTTTTAACTCAAAGTCCCAACTGTGAATATTATTTTCTCCACCTCTTTTATCTTTAATTTGTTTCCCAATCACATCTGATAGAGAAAAGTGTGATAATAGTTTTTCAGAAAATTCGCAATCTATTGGTTTAACATCAAACTCTAAAACATCATTCAAAATAGATTCCTTTTTCTTAAATGAATTTAAATCTACCTTTTTTCCTTTAGTGCCTACAATATAAATTCTTTTTCTTGATTGTGCTAGTCCAAAATTTTGACTATCTAACACTTTGTAAGATACATTGTACTCTAATGCATCCAATACATTTGTAATTACTCTAAAGGTATTCCCCTTGTCATGTGATACTAGCCCTTCTACATTTTCTAATATAAAACCATACGGTTGCTTTTCTTTAAGAATTCTAGCAACATCAAAAAACAAAGTACCTCTAGTATCATCAAATCCTAGTCTGTTTCCTGCATTTGAGAATGCTTGACAAGGAAAACCAGCTAATAGTATATCAAAATCAGGGATAGCTTTGGCGTTAATAGCAGTAATATCGCCATGAATAGTTTCATTAAAGTTATCACTATAAGCACTAATAGCATGTTTCTTAATCTCCGATACGAACACAGATTTAGTTTCTATATTTAAATTTGCAGCTGCTTTCTCAAAACCTATCCGTATACCACCCATACCTGCAAAAAGATCAATAAATTTTATCATGTTTCCCTCCATAACTAATTACTAATGAAATATTATATCATCTATTATACCTAATTAAAAATAATTTAGGTTTTAAGTAATATGCTAGTGATAAACTTTAAATTTAAATGTTTTATGTTTATTGAAAATATTGATTTATTCATTTTTTTAATTTAGAGAATGTAAAACTTTTATGTCTTAAGAATGCCAAGTCAACTAGCACAACATGTATATTCTATACCAAAGGATGAAGATTTAGCCTCCTCACACTATTAATATACTAAAAATAAACAATTTTTTTCTTTCACCAGTATAAAAGACTAAAGGTAGGTATTATTATATACCTTATCTTTAGCTACTCAACTGCAGTAGCATTCTCTAATGCCAAAGTTATTTCTTTCTCCTCATCGTTATAATCATATATGTCTGGAATGGCAACTGAATTGGCAACACTTTTCTGTACAAAAATTATAAGGTCTTTATTTTCTTTTGATAGTTATATTATGTCCCGCTAAATAGCCTGTTTCAACTCCCAATCTAAACGGTAATTAATCGGAGATTGATACCCAAGCTTGCCATGTTTTCTAAACTTGTTCCACCAATTGACATAATCCATTAACTCATATTGCAGTTCGAACAATGATTCAAAAGATTGTTGATAAATAAACTCAATCTTAAATGCTCGATAAGTTGCTTCTGCCACGGCGTTATCATAGGGACAACCAGGGCGTGATAAAGAACGCTGTATCTGAAACGCAGCTAATAATTCATCAATACTTTGATTATCAAATTCTTTTCCTCGGTCTGTATGAAAAATTTCAACATCATCTAATGGCTGTTCAATCGTTCCGATTGCCTGTAACACAAGGTCCACAGATTTGTTAGGACCACTAGAATAGCCAACTATTTCTCGATTGAATAAATCAAGAATAAAGCAGACATAATGCCACTTTTGACCTACTTTAACATAGGTTAAATCTGTCACTAAAGCTTCCATAGGTTGCATTCTATCAAATTGACGTGATAAAACATTAGTGATTTTCTGTTCATTTTTACTCGTTGCCTGTGGCTTAAATTTCAGTGTTGTGTAGCTTGAAATGAAATTGAACTTATTCATGATTCGTCGTATCCTTCTTCTTGAAACAATTAATTCTTGATCGTTTAAATCATCTTTAATTCTTCTTGCTCCGTAGGAGTTACGGCTATTTGTGAAGGACTCAATGACTGCTTTTTCAACAATAGCTTCTGATTTTTTTCTTTTAACTTCATAGTAATAAGCCCCACGAGAAATTTCTAATTTTCGACACATCGCTGATACACTGTACTTCTTTTTATTTTTTCTAACAACTTCTACTTTCGTCCGAATATCAGCGCTGCTTGCTTTAAAATATCATTCTCCATCATCAATTCTTTATTTAGTTTACGTAATTCACGCAACTCTTTTTCTTCTGGCGTCAAATTATCTTTCTCTTTGAATGATCCTGACTGATTGTACTGTTTGACCCATTTGTCAAAAGTTGATGGCGTTAGATCATATTCTCTTAAAATATCTTTTCTAGGTTTTCCTGATTTATGGAGTTCCACCATTTGTTTCTTAAATGATTCTTTAAAGGTCCGTCTCGGTTTTCTGTTAGTTGTCATGAGATAAGCTCCTAATCTGTTTTTTATTAAGTATAGACACCTTATCTTTTTTGTTCAACTAAGTGTAACCTATTCAATGTCTATATAGACATCTTGTATGAATTTTATATTATCATAATAAAATTAATTAGTACACGATAAAAATTAAAAGCACTTAGCTTAATTTAGCTAAGTGCTTTGTAAAAACTCTATTCTCTATCCACTTTTTCATTGTCTTTCTTAATATTTCGTATACTTGATTTTATTGAACCTTGTTTATTAAAAACTTTTTTTAGCATTTCTAATACTTCTTCTTCTTCCATTTTATATTCATCTAGTTTTTCAAACAACTCTTTTAACATCTTATCATTTTCCGCTTTAGTTTTTTTACTCACATCTGACATCTTATAATCCTTCTTTCTCTAAATCTTTTAAAATTCTATAGACTGTATTTCTTGATACCCCTGATTCTCTAGCTATTTGTCTAACTGGTACGCCTTCTTGATACCACTTAATAATTTGTTGATAAATTAATTGTTTTTGCTTATCACGACTATCTTTTGTATAAATTGCTTGCCTACCTTTATATTTACCTTGTTTCTTAGCAAGTTCTATACCTTGTCTTTGCCTCTCATGTATAGCTTCTCTTTCATTTTGTGCTATGTAACTTAATAGTGAAAGAAACATATCTGACATAGCTTGATCTAACAATTTATTGTTTGTATTAAAGTTTAAGAATGGAGCATCTAAAACTTCTATTTGCACTCCTTTTTCTCTTAAGTCCCTATAAACTTGCTTTGTATCATCATAATTTCTACCTAACCTATCTAAACTTGTAACTACCACAGTGTCATCTTTTCTAACAAAAGCTAACATTTCTTGAAATTCTGGACGATTGCTTATATCCTTACCTGATTGTTGTTCTTCATATACTATCTCTACTTTATTTTCTTTCATTTGTTTTCTTTGTCTATCTAAATTCTGTTGATTAGTTGAAACTCTTATGTACCCCACTTTCATTTTTTCACCTCTTTCTATTTTTATAATGAACCATGTATTTGAACCACTGAAATTATTGATATACTTGCTTTTATTCAAGGCTCATTTTATGTATAGCTTGTACGCACCGATAACTTGGTTTTAGCTCACATACCGTCTAACTAGAATAAGCACTAGTAACGTGTAATGTTATACATCTAACTATATTTTCTCCTTTATCAAAAGATTTTGGATAAAACAAAAAAGAGACATGCGTTGTTGTCTCTTTTTCTCTGATTTCTAATGATTTAATTGACTTCTTAATTAAATAGTATTCTCCTTAAATTATTATTTAATACCGTCCCAATATATACTTTACGCGTGTTCGCTTTTGTAAAAATCTGTAAAACTTTTTTTTAATTGTAGTAAAATAAACGTATGTACTCTATATTGGGGCGCTACTAGCCTTTTTTTTATGTTTGTTCTATGTATTCTGTTATACACTCAAATAATTACTATCTGATAAATTATTCATTATAGCTACTTTTTTTCTCTTGGTTGTATCATCTATTTCGAATGAAAAATTGCCAGTAATAAATGACTGATTAATCTATCACGCTACAACCACATCCATTAGCTTTTACATACTTTTAACGATATTTACAACTGAGACAATCAAAAAGCTTAACTTCTATGGTGTTTTTGAATAATTGAAAAAAGACAGTTGACTCAAAAAGCTAGACTTCTAATATGTTTTTCAATGTTTCAACACACACTCTCTGTCTATGAAAATTAGTAAAATTGTACATTGGAATACTTTAAAACATATAACTTTTGCATCTAAAGCCAAAGCCTAGCCTTTAACTAGCTTAACTCTAATTTAATTCTAGTAACGAATCGTTATAATTATATAAAAAATTTAGGAGGTATATTTATGGCTTCAATTACTAAATACACCAATTCTAAAGGTTCTTTCTGGCAAGTAAGAGCTTTTATAGGTTATAAAGAAGATGGAAGGGAACTTCGTTTAACTAGGAAAGGATTTAAAACAAAAAAAGAAGCTCAAAAAGCTTTAAATCAAGCTATTTCTGATTATGAAACAAAAAAAGCACCTGAAGAACAAGTGCAATTAACATTTAAAGAATTATATGATATATGGTTAGAACAATATCGATTATCTGTTAAGCCATCTTCTGTCGCAACAGCTAAAAGGTACTGTGAGTTACATGTTTTACCTGCCTTTGGTCACTTAAAACTAAATAAAATTACTGTGGCTTATTGTCAAAAACAAGTAAACATCTGGCACTCAAAGTATAAGCAGTACAACTATCTAAGAAAAGAAACTCAAAAAATTATGAAGTTTGGTGTTTCAAGTGAACTCATGGATTCAAATCCAATGTCTAAAGTAATAGTGCCACGTAAAAAAGAAATTGACACCCCTGTTAAATTCTATACTAAAGATGAATTAATTGAGTTTCTAAACTTTTCTAAAAGTATTTGTAATTCCAAAATTTACACCTTCATTCGACTTCTTGCTTTTACCGGCATGCGTAAGTCGGAAGCACTCGCTTTACAGTGGCAAGATATTGATTTTACTAGAAAAACACTTAATATTGGTAAAACTGTGGCTATCGATGAGTTTAAACAGGTAATTTTACAAGAACCAAAGACAATCAACTCCATTAGAGTTATTAAGTTAGATGATGGCACTTTATCACAACTAGAATCTTGGAGAAGAGAACAAGAAATACAGCTAAAATTTTTAAAAATCAAATCATCTACTCAACAACATATTTTTACTGGGAAGAATAATAGGTTATACTATCCTCAAATCATTAACGACTGGTTAAATTGGGTCTATCTTAAAGACTCAGAAAAGAGATTTCATAAGATTACCCCACATGGTTTCAGATATACTCACTGTAGTCTTCTTTTTGAAAGTGGTGCAAGTATCAAAGAAGTTCAGTCTCGTTTAGGACATAAGGATGTCCAGACGACACTCAACGTATATGCTTGTACAACTCCCCAAATGATTGAGAACACCGGAGAGAAGTTTGCGAATTATATAAATTTCTGACTTACACTTCTATTCTATTATATATTAGTAGAATAAGAAAAAGCCTGTCTTCTCTGCCAGCTTTTCACATCCACTAAAAATCTTATCTAATATCCTTAATTTTTTTTACTTCTAACCGGGTAACATTTCGGGTAATTTCAAAAATTTGTGATAAAAAATAACCAAGATAGTTGATTTAACAACTTTCTTGGTTAGAATTTCACATCATCCCACGGATCCTTCCATCTCATAACTAATCAATCGGTTTAATTCCACAGCATATTCCATCGGTAATTCTTTCGTAAATGGCTCAACGAATCCCATAACAATCATCTCGGTTGCTTGTTCTTCTGATAAACCACGACTCATTAAATAATACAATTGTTCTTCTGAAATTTTTGACACTTTCGCTTCATGTTCCAAAGCCACGTGACTATTATGAATTTCATTAAACGGAATAGTATCACTTTTCGATAAATCATCCATGATGATCGTGTCACACTCGATATGTGAAATAGATCCTGGGCTATTTTTCGCGAAAGTCACTTGGCCACGGTAATTCACTTCTCCGCCACCTTTAGCGATTGATTTTGAGACAATCGAACTTGATGTGTTTGGGGCATTATGAATCATTTTCGCACCAGTATCTTGGATTTGACCAGCACCTGCAAAGGCAACAGATAGCATAGTACCTCGTGCTCCTTCACCATCAAGGTAAACACTTGGGTACTTCATTGTTGTTTTAGCACCTAAGTTACCATCAATCCATTCAACTGTTGCACCTTGTGCTGCTTTGGCACGTTTAGTCACTAAGTTGTATACGTTATCTGACCAGTTTTGAATGGTTGTATAACGACAATACGCATCTTTTAGCGTAAAGATTTCCACGATTGCGGCATGTAAACTGTTAGTTGAATATGTTGGCGCTGTACAGCCCTCAACATAATGAACACTCGCACCTTCATCAACAACAATTAATGTTCGCTCAAATTGTCCAGTATTTTCCGCGTTAATTCGGAAATAAGTTTGTAATGGAACATCCACACGGACGCCTTTTGGCACATAGATAAACGTTCCACCAGACCAAACAGCTGAATTTAAAGCAGCTAATTTATTGTCTGTTGGGGGAACTAATTTTGAAAAATATTGTTTAAAAATGTCTGGATATTCTTTTAAAGCTGTATCAGTATCCGTAAAGACAATACCTAATTTTTGGAACTCTTCTTTCATGTTGTGATACACAACTTCAGATTCGTACTGAGCACTAGCACCAGCTAAGTATTTACGCTCTGCTTCAGGAATACCAATTCTTTCAAAGGTTTCTTTGATTTTATCTGGTACATCGTCCCAATCACGAGCAGGCTTATCACTAGCTTGTTGGAAGTACTTGATTTTATCAAAATCTATATCTGATAAATCAGGACCCCATTCTTGCATTGGCATTTTTTTAAATTGTTCAAATGATTTTAAACGGAATTCTAACATCCATTCTGGTTCTTGTTTACGAGCTGAGATGGCACGAACGATTTCTTCCGTTAATCCTGCTCCGGTACTGAAGACAGGTTGGACATCGTCGTGAAACCCAAATTTATATTCTTCTAACTGTGGTACGTCACTCATTTGTTACACTCCTCTATTCTTCAGTTTATTTCTTATCATCAGTCTTGGTAGTTTCGCCGTTTTCATGCTGAATAATACCTCGTTCGAGTGCTTTCCAAGACAGCGTCGCACATTTGATACGAGCAGGAAATTTAGCAACCCCTGCTAGCATTTGTGCATCCCCTAATGTTTTTTTACGTTCGGCAAGTTCTTCGCCTTGAACAAGTTCTAAAAAGTTACCAATCAACTCAATTGCTTCTTTCTCTGTCTTACCCTTGACAAGATCGGTCATCATACTGGCACTTGCCATACTAATAGAACAGCCATGACCATCAAATTTGACGTCTTGAATAATGCCATCATTGACACGCAAGGATAATTGAATCACATCACCACACGTTGGGTTGTTTAACTCAATATGTGTCGTTGCTTGGTCCAACTGCCCTTTATTATGGGGATTCGCTGTATGATCTAAGATGACTTGTCGGTATAAATTATCTAATCTAGATAAAGCCATTTGAAAAAAACTCCTTTGTCGCCAGAATCGCTTCAACTAAGCGGTCTGCGTCTTCTTTGGTATTGTAAAAATAAAAACTTGCTCGTGCGGTTGATTGCACGTTTAAATATGTTAATAAGGGTTGGGCACAGTGGTGACCAGCTCTAACAGCTACGCCTTCCATATCTAATGCAGTAGCGACATCATGGGGATGAATTCCATCTAAATTAAAGGCAATCACACCACTATGCTTGGCTGGATCGCTAGGACCATAAATGGTGAGCCCCTCAATCGCTTGTAATTTAGGCAAAACATACGCGACCAGTGATTGTTCGTAGTCGTGAATAGCCTGTAAACCTAAGTGTTCTAAATAATCAATGGCTGCACCTAACCCAATTGCACCCGCAATATTTGGTGTGCCGGCTTCAAATTTATAAGGTAACTCAGCCCAAGTACTGTCTTCATGATAGACAAAATCAATCATCTCACCACCAAATTCGACTGGTTCCATTTTCTCAAGCCACTGACGTTTGCCATAAAGTACACCGATACCTGTTGGACCACAAAGCTTATGACCACTAAAGGCATAAAAATCACAGTCTAATGCTTGGACATCAACTGGTAAATGCGGAGCACTTTGCGCGCCATCTACAATCATCACAGCACCTGCTTGGTGAGCTAAAGTGGTGAGTTCTTGGATGGGGTTAATCACACCTAAGACATTTGAGGCATGGGCGAGAGCCACAATTTTGACGCCTGGTACGATTTTTTGGCGAGCATCTGTCATGTCCAACTCACCTTCAGTTGTTAAATCGATATAGACTAAGTGGGCTTTTTTGCGTTTGGCTAATTGTTGCCACGGCACGATATTCGAGTGATGTTCCATTTGCGAAATTACAATTGTATCACCCGCTTCAACGACAACATCACCTAGACTTTGCGCAACCCAATTCAGGCTAGTAGTCGTTCCTCGCGTAAAAAGAATCTCGGCAGATTCTTTTGCGCCTAAAAATTGGCGAACTTTATTACGCGCGGCCTCGTATTGACTGGTTGCTCGTTCAGCGAGTGTATGGACACCTCTATGAACGTTGGCATTATCTAATTCGTAATAGTGTAACAAAGCGTCAAGCACCTGACGAGGTTTCTGCGTTGTTGCGGCATTATCTAAATACACCAGGCGTTCATCATTCACTTCCTGAAATAATATTGGAAAATCATTCCGGATGTCCTTACAAATCATTTAGTCAACCAGCTTTCTATCAATAACTTTCACTAATTCGTCGCGCACACGTTTCACCGGAATCGCAGCAATTACTGATCCTAAGAAGCCACGTGTCACTAAACGTTCGGCTTCACTTTGTGGCAAACCACGACTCATTAAGTAATACAACTCTTCAGGATCTAAACGTCCTGCACTTGCAGCGTGACCTGCTGTTACTTCAAATTCATCAATTAATAAGATTGGGTTAGCATCGCCTCGTGCTTTATCAGATAGCATTAATACGCGACTTTCTTGTTGCGCATCTGCACCTTTTGCCCCTTTTAGAATATGACCAATTCCATTAAATGTTAAGGCGCCTCGTTCACGGATTACACCATGTTGCAAAATGTGTCCCACAGAATGTGAGGCTTTATTTGTGACACGTGTGTCAATTCCTTGACGTTGGCGACCTGAACTAATCGCAACTACCTTTACTTCGGAATGTGAGCCTTCACCAACTAAATCTGAATCAAAATCAGCCACCACATCGCCATCATTTAAAATACCTAATGCCCAATCAACGCTAGCATCACGCATAATATGTGCTCGGCGATTAATATAAGTACTAACTGTTTCACCTAATTGGTCAATTGCTGAGAATTTAACTTTTGCACCTGGTTTCGCGATAACTTCAACAATGATGTTAGCTGATAATTTTTCATTTGTCGTACCAACAGATTGAATTCGTTCTAGATAACTAAATTCACTATTTTCATCAGCAACAATTAATACATGTTTTGCAAATAAACTACTGTCTAAATTGTTATGATAGAAAATTGATTCAAAAACATCTTTAACGACAACATTTTTAGGCACATATAAAAATACGCCACCATTCATGAAAGCTGCATGGAAAGCAGTTAGACGGTCTTCACCAATTTCAACAGCTTTCGTCATGAAATAGTCTTTGACCAACTCACCATGTTCTCTAATTGCTGTAAAGATATCAGTAAAGATAACTCCTTGTTCAGCGAGTTCCGTTGATAGCTGTTCAAAGTGTGTCGTCGTACGTCCTTGAATAATTAATGGATTATCTTCCATCTCATCAAAAGCCGGTAAGACAGGTGTTCCTAATACCTCATCATTTAAATCGCGCACTTCTAGTAATGGCCAACGGTGAAATTTTACGCGTTCGATGACTGGTAGTGGCAATTCTTCTGCGAGTGCTAATGCTTTTTTACGGATGTCTAACATCCAACTTGGCTCTTCCTGACTTGCTGAAAAAAGAGTGATTTCGTCAAGATAGTTTTTTAGTTCTAAGCGTTCCATTTATCTGGTCCCCCTTTTTCTTATTCTGCTTCTTCTTTAAAATCAATACCTAATTCTTCACTAATACCTTTGTAACCTTCTGCTTCTAATCGTTGGGCTAAATCAGCACCGCCAGTTTTCACGACGCGACCTTCCATCATGATATGGACTACATCTGGAACAATATAGTTCAAGAGACGTTGGTAGTGAGTGATGATTAATGAACCGAAGTTATCCCCACGCATAGCATTGATTCCTTTTGATACAACTTGTAAGGCATCAATATCTAGTCCTGAATCAATTTCATCTAAAATGGCAAATGTTGGTTCTAACATTAATAATTGTAAAATTTCATTTCGTTTTTTCTCACCACCAGAAAAACCTTCGTTTAAATAACGTTCAGCCATTTCTTCTGGCATATCTAATAACGCCATTTTTTCATCTAATTTATCTAAAAAATCCATTACAGAGATTTTGTCATCTTCGGCACGTTTCGAATTAATTGCCGCACGCATAAATTCGGCATTTGTAATTCCTGGAATTTCACTAGGGTATTGAACCGCTAAAAATAGACCGGCACGAGCACGCTCGTCAACTTCCATGTCTAAGACGTTTTCCCCGTCTAATAAGATTTCACCTTTAGTTACTTCATAGTTTGGATTTCCCATAATAGCAGCTGATAATGTTGATTTACCAGTTCCATTTGGTCCCATAATGGCATGAATTTCCCCCGTCTTCATGGTTAAATTAACGCCTTTTAAAATTTCTTTATCTTCAATCGAAACATGTAAATCTTTTATCTCTAAAACGGACATTGATATCCCTCCAATTATTTATAAACTACATTACAATTCTAGCCTAATTGAGAACGTATTTCAAACACAAAGTTTAACAAATTTAGTCACCCTGTGCAGTTATTGATAATTCACGCTTTTTCTTAATAATAATTAATTTAATTTAAAAAAATTCCTATACAAATTACGACTTTCGCATTACACTAAAGACAGTTTTAAAATAACTAGCACAATTAAATAATTAGGAGGAACATCATGTTAGAGTTATTTATTTTGATGATGGAACGTGTGGGCTTGATTATTTTACTCGCCTTTTTATTAGTTAATGTTCCCTATTTTAAAAAGATTCTCCTCAGTCGTAACCAGATGTCTTCCAAGGGACAATTAATTTTAGTTTTTGCTATTTTTACTTTTGTCTCTAATTTAACTGGGATTGAAATTACCAACAATCAAATTATCCCAAGTAACATTCTCACTAACATTGCTTCCGAGGCATCAATTGCTAATACTCGAACGCTAGCAATTGGGGTATCAGGTATTGTTGGTGGCCCCTTAGTGGGTGCTGGTGTTGGTGCTTTTGCTGGTATCCACCGCATGCTACAAAGCACTAGTGACAGCTTTTTTTATATTCCTTCCTCTATTCTAGTTGGTATTATTTCCGGTTGGCTCGGGATTAAGCTATCACGACGAGGCGAATTTCCGACTCCTACACAAGGGGCGATTGTTGGCGCTTGTATGGAAGCCATTCAAATGCTGTTTGTGATGTTATTTACAGGTAGTTCGATTGATCATGGGATTGAATTAGTGAAATTAATTGCTCTACCTATGATTGTCTTAAATAGTCTTGGGAATTTTATTTTTTTATCTATTCTAACGATTACCCTGAAACAAGAAGAACAAGCCAAAGCCGTCCAGACTCATGATGTATTAAATTTAGCCGCCCAGACATTACCCTACTTTAGAGAAGGTTTGCATGAACACTCTAGTCAAGAAGCAGCTAAAATCATTAAACACTACACAAAAGTCAGTGCAATCAGTATTACCGATAATCACCAAATTTTAGCGCACGTTGGTGCCGGAAGCGACCATCATATTCCTGAGTTAGAGGTCATTACCGAGCTATCAAAAAATGTCCTGAGAACAGGAAAAATGTCGATTGTACATCATAAAGCCGCAATTGGCTGTTCACATCCTGATTGTCCACTGGAAGCAGCAATTGTTATTCCCTTAATCGTACAACAGCGGATTGTCGGCACATTAAAAATGTATTTTACCGATGCGAGCCAGCTCACCCATGTGGAAGAACAATTAGCCGAGGGTTTAGGAACGATTTTTTCATCGCAAATTGAACTAGGTGAGGCTGAAGTACAGTCCAAACTATTGAAAGAAGCGGAAATAAAATTTTTACAAGCACAAGTCAACCCACACTTTTTCTTTAATGCTATCAATACTATTTCGGCTTTAATGCGCCGAAATAGTGACCAAGCACGCGAGTTATTACTTCAGCTAAGCGCCTATTTTAGAGGGAATTTACAAGGTGCGCGCCATACTTTAATTTCTTTAAAACAAGAACTCATTCAAGTTGATGCTTATTTATCTCTCGAACAAGCTCGTTTTCCAGACCGCTTTAACATTCAATTTGAAATTGAGCCAGGACTTGAAGATGTCTTAGTCCCACCTTATTCTGTGCAAATTTTAATTGAAAATACGATTAAGCACGCTTTTGGTAGTCGTAAAAGCGGTAACGACGTTTTGGTGACAATCTTTACACAAGAAAAAAACTGCCACATCTCTGTGAGTGATAACGGTGTCGGAATTCCTGTCGATAGATTAAAATTACTTGGTAAACAACCCGTCACCTCAGCCAAAGGAACAGGAACGGCTTTAGAAAATTTAGCCAAACGCTTAACGAACCTATTTGGAACTGATGGTCAATTTATTGTGACCAATCAATCGTCAGGTGGTACAAAAGTAACCCTCATTTTCCCTTGCCATACCGATGAATCTTAAGTCACTATTTTATAATTTTAGAAAGGAGTCGTCATTATGCATGTCTTAATTGTTGATGATGAACCATTAGCTCGTGAAGAATTACATTATTTAGTCTCACAGCATCCAAAAATCCAAACCATCGCTGAGGCTGACTCTGTAGCAGAAGCGATGAATGCGATGATGGACCAAAAACCAGATATTCTGTTTTTAGATATCCATCTTACAGATGAAAGTGGCTTTGATTTAGCAGAGAAATTAGTTAAATTAAAGCAACCGCCATATTTAATTTTTGCTACTGCCTATGATGACTATGCTTTAAAAGCCTTTCAAGTTAATGCCAATGATTACGTACTCAAACCTTTTGATGAAAAAAGAATCCATGCGGTTTTAGATAAAGCTGTAGCGACAAATCAACAAACGAGCCATACTATTAATCAGCTATCCACTTCGCCAACTCTTGAAGCACTCCCGATTCAAGGCGATGATCGCATTTATTTGATTCATCCGACTGATATTTATCTGGTATCGGTTGATGACCGCGAACTAAGTGTCCATACTAAAAACGACGTCTATCAAACAACTGGTACTTTAAGTGGGATTGAGAAAAAATTACCACCGGATTTCTTTTTAAAAACACATCGTAGCTATATTTTAAACACCTCAAAGGTCCAAGAAATTCAGCCATGGTTTAATAATACTCTACAAGTTACCCTTGATAATGAGTTAAAAGTACCTGTCAGTCGCTCATATGTAAAACAGTTAAAAGAGCGTTTTGGTCTAAATTAAATAAACTAAAAGAACCTGAAATAATCATGTATTTCAGGTTCTTTTTTATGTAATTAGCGTATCAATTTTAGCAATTGACGTTAATTTCAGCACAAATAAAGGGCTTTCTTATATACTAAACATGTCAAAGAGAAAGGGAGCGAATAATCATGGAAACACCTACACAACATACTCAAGTAAAAGTAAAAGCAACACCTTTTTTACAACAAGCCTTTATTTTTTCACTCATTATTTTAATCTCAAATGGCCTATCATTCATTTTACCAATTCCGATGCCAGCCTCTGTCATTGGATTAATCTTACTCTTTATTGCCCTATGCACCAATATTGTTAAACTAGAACAAGTCGAAGGTTTGAGCAATAATCTCTCAACTATCATCTCATTCTTATTTGTACCATCTGGTATTTCTTTAATTAATTCACTCGATTTAATGAAAACTTCTGGGAGCCAAATTCTCTTAATCATCTTTGTTGCCACATTTGTCCTATTGGCTCTAACTGGTTGGAGTGCCAGTTATTTATTAAAAGCACGTCGCGCAACAATCGCTAAAAAAGCACCCACAAAAAAATCAGCAGTCTTTGCTACTAAGTCTGTTCAAATGAAGGAGGTACGTTAATCATGACCCCATACGTTGGAATTATCATCTCATTTGTCGTTTTCGGGATTGGCACATATTTATTCAAAAAAACCAATAAATTCTTTTTGTTCACACCTTTGTTTGTTGCAATGATTCTAGGTGTGCTTGTCTTAAAAGTTACTGGCATTAGCTATGAGCAATACAATGAAGGGGGAAAAATGATTAGCTTCTTTTTAGAACCCGCAACAATTGCTTTTGCGATTCCACTTTATAAAAAACGGGATGTGCTAAAAACATATTGGCTCGAAATTACGGCAGCTATCACTATTGGCTCATTAATTTCAGTTATTAGTATTGTTGGTGTTGGAAAATTAATTGCGATGAACTCTCAAATGATGGCATCTCTTTTACCACAAGCAGCAACAACTGCGATTGCGATTCCTGTTGCCGAATCAGTTGGTGGAATTGCGTCAATCACTGCTTTCTCCGTTATTTTTAACGCTGTTATTGTCTTTGCACTCGGACAAGCTGCACTTAAATTTTTCCGTGTAACAGACCCAATCGCAAAAGGACTAGCCCTTGGCGCTGCGGGACACGCTCTTGGTGTGGCTGTCGCTATGGAAATGGGTGAAACTGAAACAGCTATGGCTAGTATCTCAGTCGTCATTATTGGTATTATTACTGTGATTGTAGTGCCTATTTCAGCGACACTATTAGGAATTGCTTAACTTACCCCCAATAAGATTTTTGAAAAAATAAAGCCGCTAAGCACACAACATTGACGTTGTGACTTAGTGGCTTTATTTTGTATTGAGGTAAATTATAGCTAGAAGCGTCAAACTATAAAAGAAAATATCCCAAATAATCCATTTCTTTTTACCTGTTGTTGCTTTAGGAATAAAATAAATATCCATTAAAATGCCTAATGCAATTAATAAACAAAACATTATATTAATATTAAATACAATAGCACTGACAATTAAAATCAGTAAATAGGTTATTAATACAATCATATATCGTCGATGTAATTTATCTGGTAATTGTTTTAAACGGTCCATACGTCATTTCCTCCGTTCTTTAAGCGTCTAGTTATTGTGTTTCATTTTAACGGACTATCAATAAAGAAACAAGCAAAAGCTTAGAAAGAGGTTGCCCTTTTTCGGGTCAACCTCCTCTTTTTAACACTTTATTACCTGTAAAAGTTCCACTCAATTAGTCAATAATTGTAATGGTACCTTTCCATTTTTCATCAACAAATTTTTTCACTTTTTCATCATGTAGCGCTTCGACTAAGGCACGTGTTTTATCACTATCTTTATCTTCCGAACGAACAGCAATAATATTCGCGTAAGGTGAATTGTTTTTTTCAACTAATAAACCGTCTTTTTCTGGATTCAAGCCAATACCTTCCGCAAAGTTAGCATTAATTGCAATCATATCCCCTTCATTATTTTGGTAAGCCGTTGCTAAAATAGCTGGATCAATATCATATTTAAATTTTAAATTTTTAGGGTTTTTTTCAATATCATCAAACGTCGCATTAGTTAAATCAGTACCTTCTTTAACCGTAACTAAACCAGCATCTTGCAACATAGTGATAATACGACCCCAGTCGGTTTGTGAGTTACTAGCAATAATTGTTGCACCATCTGGTAAGTCTTTGATGTCTTTAATTTTTTGTGAATAAAATGCCATTTTTTCTAAGTGAATCGGTCCCGCATTAGCAAAGTCATAATTTTTCTCTTTAACTTCTTTATCGAAATAAGGAATATGTTGGAAGTAATTTGCATCAATTTCTTTTTCTGCTAAAACTTTATTCGGTAAAATATAATCATTAAAGACTTTAATTTCTAAATCATACCCTTGCTCTTTTAAGACAGGCTTGACTTGCTCTAAAATTTCAGCATGCGGTGTTTGTGAAGCTCCCACAACAATCGTTTTGTCGTCTGATTTACTGTTACTTGATGAGTCTTTGCCAGTGTCTTTTCCGCCACATGCCACTAAACCAATTGTTACTAAACTTAATAAACTTAATGCTAGAATTTTTTTCTTCATCTTCTATTCCTCCTATAATTTACGCTCGTTTATCTAATCGTTTGACTACTGTATCACCAATCCATTGAATAATAAACACTAATACTAAAATTAATACTGTTGCAAGCATAATAATTGTGTATTTATTTCCCATAAAACCACCTTGATAAGCCAAGGCTCCCAGACCACCTGAGCCAATTGCACCAGCCATTGCTGTAAAACCAATCATTGTAATCGTCGTCACCGTAATACCCGATACGAGTGCTGGTAAACTTTCCGGAATTAATACTTTGTAAATAATCTGCCATTTTGTTGCGCCCATCGCCTCACTTGCCTCAAGCACACCAGAATCAACTTCTCGAAAAGCAATATCTACTAAACGTGCATAAAAAGGTGCGGCAGAAATAATTAATGCTGGTAATGCTGCCGTTGGTCCTAACATTGTTCCAATTAAAGCTTTCGTTAAAGGAAACAGTAAAATAATTAGAATAATAAAAGGAATTGACCGAAAAGTATTACTGATAAGTGAGACCACTAAATATAAAAAGCGATTCAATGGTTTTTTGTTACGGCTAAAATAAAAGAGCATTAAGCCAATAATCAAGCCTAAGATTGCCACAAAAACAGTTGATACAATTGTCATATACAGTGTTTCTTTCGTCGCTTGAATGAAAGCATCCGGTTGAATTTCTGACCAATTAAAATACATTTCTGTAAAACTCTTATCCATATTGAATCACCTCAACTCCTACACCGTTATTTTCAAAAAAGACGAGTGTTTCACTTAATAACTTGGACTCACCAGTTACTTGCACAAGCATTGTTCCAAATGAACTTTGATTAGTTTGACGAATCGATGCTTGTAGAATATTAATATCGATTGGGTACTCACGCACCACTTTACTGATAACTGCCTCTGCAGCTTTTTCTCCCTCAAAAATCAACCGTACAAGCATGCCATCTGGATAAGCTTGTGTCAGATAACGCAAGGTATCAGCACTTTCTTCTTCATCGGTAACTGCATCTTGTTTCACGAAGTTAGCAGTGACAGCTGATTTAGGATTTTTAAAGACGTCTAAAACTTTACCCATCTCAATAATTTTACCCGCTTCCATCACAGCTACCTGATGGCAAATTTTACGGATAACTTGCATCTCGTGTGTAATCAAAACAATTGTTAAATTTAGTTTTTTATTAATCGCTAATAGTAACTCTAGCACTTCATCTGTTGTTTGTGGATCTAAAGCACTTGTAGCTTCATCACAAAGTAGAATTTCTGGTTCATTTGCCAGTGCTCGGGCAATTCCGACGCGTTGTTTTTGACCACCAGACAATTCACTGGGATAAGCATTTTCACGACCTTCTAAACCAACCAAAGCAATTAATTCGAGTGCGCGTTTTTCACGCTCGGCTTTTGGAACATTACTTAATTCTAGTGGCAGCATAATATTTTCTTTAACCGTACGCGACCATAACAAGTTAAAATGTTGGAAAATCATACCAACTTTTTTTCTAAACTCTCGTAATGCCTTACCCTTTAATTGACTGACTTGCTCTCCATTAATAATTACCTCACCAGATGTTGGCGTTTCAAGATTATTTAATAAACGAATCAAGGTACTTTTACCAGCTCCTGAATAACCAATAATGCCAAAAATTTCGCCTTTATCAATGGCTAAATCAATTTTGTCAACCGCATTGACGATGGTATCTTTTGTCTTAAATGTTTTTGTCGCTTGTTTTAATTGAATGATATTCATAATATACCCCCTATTTTTATTCACTTGCCACTAAAAAAAGCCTCCGTCCTTTATCTACTTTTTAATCTAAAAGTAAACAAAGGACGAAAGCGTTGTTTCGTGTTACCACCTTAATTCGTTACTATTTCACAATAGTAACCTTACTCAGTACGCAAGAATCGAGTCTTTCAATACTGCTGTCCGATAACGGGAACTCCCGAAACAAATTAACCAACTGCTCATTTGTTTATGCTCAAAGGCCATTTTCGCTACTCACACTCATCCTCTTTTTCACCAACCGAGGTCTCTTTAAAAAGTATCTAGTAGGTACTCTCCTTCTCAATGCTATGTTCTATTCAATATTGTGTTTATTATCGCAAATCCTAACATCACTGTCAACCATTTTTTTGATTAATTTTATTTTTAGATATTGACGGATGAAACGACTATTAAACTATGACTTTTAAGTAGTTAAATGTTAAAATAATATCAGAACATCATTTATATAAAAACACATTAAAGGAGCTACTACCATGACAAAATTTACCGATTTAGCCAAATTTATCGACCACACCACTTTATTACCAGGTACGACACGCAGTGAAATTGAATTACTATGTAAAGAAGCCAAAAAATTAGGTTTCGCTTCAGTTTGCGTCAATCCTTACTGGGTGGAGTTATGCCACGAATTACTACAAGACACTGATGTTAACGTATGTACTGTTGTCGGATTTCCTTTAGGCGCTAATACAACTGAAACAAAAGTCTATGAAGCTAAAGATGCCATGAAACACGGAGCAGTTGAAATTGATATGGTCATTAATATTGGTGAATTAAAAGCTGGTAATGATGACGCAGTGAAAGCTGATATTGCTGCTGTAGTCAAAGCATGCAAGAAAAAAGCTTTGGTCAAAGTTATTATTGAAACTTGTCTCTTAACTGATGATGAAAAAGTTCGTGCTTGCCAATTAGCTGTCGATGCTGGAGCTGAATTTGTTAAGACCTCAACTGGTTTTTCAACGGGTGGTGCCACTCCTGAAGATGTTAAACTAATGAAAGATACTGTTAAAGACCTAGCACAAGTCAAAGCTTCTGGTGGTGTGCGTTCTAAAGAAGATGCGATGAAGATGCTTGAAATGGGCGCAGCTCGTCTAGGAACTAGTGCAGGATCTAAAATCGTCCGCTAAAAGTCAGAGTGAACAGTCTACCAACTGTTCCTCTTTTTGGCTTTTTTTGGAAATCAAATAAGAAACAGATGATTTTTTTGCTTTAAAATGATAATCTTACAGTATGATTAATTGTTTAAAGAAAGGTCGTTTGTTATGTCGTCATTTAATAACTCCTTAGAGGAAAAGCATTATTATGAAACTCAAGTCTCTGAGGATGAATTTTTAACTTGGTATAAACAACAACATTTTCCCACTCACGATGTACCATCTGTAACAGTCGATATAGTCTTATTTTGTTACAACCGTGAAGAAGATGATTTAAAAGTTTTACTAATTAAACGAAATACTCACCCATTCCAATATTCATGGGCTCTGCCTGGCGGTTTTGTTCAACAACACGTATCAACTGCCGATAGCTGTATTCGTCAAACATTTGCTGAAACGGGTGTATCAATTACTAAAAATAATATTGAACAACTACATACCTTCAGTACTCCCGGACGAGATCCCCGTGGTTGGGTGATTACTGTTAGCTATTTGGCCTTTATTGGTGAAGAACCACTCACCGCTGGTCAAAAAACATCGGACGCTTCTTGGTTCTCTGTAAAGCGTTCCGTTAATTTGTTAACACTAAGTAATTCAAAAAAAGCACAAATTAAACTAAACTTGTTAAATGGTGAATCATTAGGCCGAGATTCCTTGGCTTTTGACCATGCGGATATTGTAACTAAGGCGTTTAATCGTGTCTGCAATAAAATGTATCATGAACCACAAGTTTTGCGGGTTCTTGGTGAATCATTTACGATTACTCAAGCACGAAAGTTATATGCAAAATTTCTTGGGATTGACTATCAAGAAATAGATCATTCAAATTTTAAAAAAGCCTTACTACCTTATCTCGATGAAGTTGGTCAAAAAGCTATTGGTGTTGGACGTCCATCAAAAATTTACCAATTAAAAACACGTCAATAAGGAGTCTTTGCTATGTCTGAAAAAATTGTTTCATCATTTGATGGAACACATATTTATTACAAAATTCTTGGTAAAGGAGCACCACTTTTCTTTATTCATGGAAATAGTAATAGCCATGACTATTTTTATCAGCAAATGGCCTTTTTTAAAGAGCACTACCAACTCATTTTAATGGATACAAGGGATCATGGACGGTCGTCAAACAATGCCCAAGACTTAAACTATCAAGATATTATGTTAGATATTTTAGCTATTCTAAAAAATGAAGACCTTAAGAAAACTTCATTTATTGGCTTTAGTGATGGTGCGAATATTGCACTTGCATTTGGAGCAAAGTATCCTAGCCATTGCGATAAACTTATTTTAGCCTCTCCGAATATGACCTATGAGCAACTAAAACCTAGCCAACGCTGGATGATGGATACTGCTTACTATGTCACGAATAATCTTTTGCCTTTAAAAAAAATTCCTAGAGTCTTACGCTTAGCTATGCTCAACATACCTATTACCGATAGACAGCGTCTTACTTGGGAGCCACCAACATTAGTGGTTATTGGAGATCACGATATTACCACTCCTAAAAGTATGTTGGACTATATTCAACCCATACCCAATATGCAGTTAGAGGTTATCCCTCGATGCTTGCATTCCATACCTTTGTTAAAACCAACTATCTTTAACCGATTGTCATTAAACTTTTTAATGAATTAAAAAACTTACTAAACTAAATCCTAATTATGGATTAGTCTAGTAAGTTTTTTGGCTTATTGATTAGTAGCTATAAACTGTGTGACGTTTAATTTCATCAGCTAATTCGCTTGCCATTTCTTCATAAGTACCATCAGTCCAATTATAATAATCAGACATCACGTTTAAAACAGCTTCTTGAATATCAAGACATTTGTCGATATTAAAGAGCATATAGCCAGTTCGTCTTAACAGAAAATCAATTGGATGTAATGCCATCTCATCACTCATTGCATAACGTAACATAGCATAATCAACATCATCTAGTTCAGTTGTATTATCTTCCATCAAATAGTTAAAGACCTTTTCAACGTTCGTGCCATAATGATGAACCAACCAAGTTGCTTGCTCTTCTGGTAAGTTAAAATTAGTCATCCCTCGCTTAACCATTTGCTCAGTAAATCCTTCAAAGCCTAAACTGCCACCTAAATCACCACCAGATAAAGGTAATTCAACCGTTTGACAAGCAACAAATGGAATACCTTCTACTTTTTCTAGGTCTTTCATTACTTTATCAACAATTTCTTCTGCCATCTTACGGTAACCAGTTAATTTACCACCTGCAATTGAGTACAAACCACTTTCAGAATGGAAAATTTCATCACGACGAGAAATTTCTGAAGGGTCTTTTCCATCTTCATTAATTAATGGACGAACACCAGCCCAAGCAGATTCAACATCATTAACAGTTAATGGCTCAATATCAAACATTTGGCTAGCACCATTAATAATATAAAGAATATCTTCAATTAAAATAGTTGGTTCAGATGGATTTTTTTCATAGAACGTATCAGTTGTACCAATGTATACTTTTCCTTCACGTGGAATGGCAAACATCATGCGTCCATCATGATAAGGTGTATCAAAATAAATCGCATTGGAAATTGGGAACTTGTCACCGTCAACAACGACATGCACACCTTTAGTTAAGTGCAAATGCTTTTTATTTTTAGAACCATCTAATTCTCTAAAGCGATCCACCCATGGACCAGACGCGTTAATTACACGTTTTGCATAGATAGGATACTCAACTTGGTTAATTAAGTCTAATGCACGTACGCCAATAATATCGCCAGTTTCTTGACTATAAAGGAGTTTTGTCACTTTAGTGTAATTGGCAATTAAAGCTCCTAGCTCGCTTGCCTTTTTAGTTGCTTCTAAAGTCAAGCGCGCATCATCTGTGCGATACTCAACATATACTCCTGTCCCCTTAAGACCATCCTGTTTTAAATACGGTTCACGTTTCAATGAATCAGATGGATCCAACATAAATTTACGCTCATCTTTTTTTACACGTGCTAAACGGTCATAGACATCTAAACCAATACTAGTAGTGAACGAACCAAATGTCCCACCATCATAAAATGGTAACATCATTTTTAAAGGTGTTGTGACATGTGGCGCATTTTCATATACAATTGCGCGCTCTTGGCCAACTTCAGCCACTGTTTTCACATCAAATTGAGCGAGATAACGTAAACCACCATGAACTAATTTAGTTGAACGACTAGAAGTTCCTGAAGCAAAATCACGCATCTCAAGCATGCCGACTGACAAACCACGTGTAACCGCATCCAATGTTATGCCGGCCCCAGTGATTCCACCACCGATAACGAATACATCTAATTTTTTCTCAGCCATTTCTTGCAAGTTGGCCAGTCTTGTATCATTTGAAAACATCATTATCATTCCTCCAATAACCATTTATACTACACTTTTATTTTAACATAAACTGTACCTTATATATATGTTTTATTCTTATGGACATTTTCTAATTTAATTTTTTTATTCAATGTGCTATTATGAAATCTAAATAATAGCACCCGTTAACGGCTGAAAGGAACGCATCATGGAAATTAAAACTCTTATTATGATTTTTACGATTAATTTTTGTTACATCACACTGAACACTGTCCGATTTATGCTTACAATGAAAGGGTATCGAATCATTGCCCCACTAGTCAGTATGATTGAAATTATCGTTTACATCGTGGGTCTGTCACTTGTATTAGATAAAATGGATAATCCCATTAATATCTTTGTTTATGCTTTAGGTTACGCTGTCGGTATTAGCGTTGGAATTAAGATTGAAGACTATTTGGCTCTCGGATATATCATGATAACAGTTATTTTACCAAGAAGTGACACTAATCAAAACTTAGTAAGTACTATTCGCGATGCGGGTTATGGTGTTACTCAATCAATTGGTGATGGTCGTGATGGTGAACGTCTCATCTTAGAAATTTTGTCCTCTAGAAAAACTGAACGTGCCCTTTATAAAATGATTAAAGAATTGGATGAAAAAGCTTTTATCATCTCTTATGAACCAAAATACATCTCAGGTGGCTTTTGGACCAAGCGAGTAAAAAAAGATTTCCGTTAAAAATAAAACACTCCTAACTGCCTATTCTTTCAGGCAGTTAGGAGTGTTTTTAAGTCTAGATACCTGATTACTTAATGTGCAATCATCTCTTGTGCCACTTCAGCTTCTGTCAAATCTGCTGGGAAATATGTTGGCCAATTATCCATTTCTTCTAAAAGTTTCTTCTGACTCTCACCACCAAAATAAATATGGAAATGATCTGTTTTTACTGGTGCAATGTTATGATCACTAAACTGAACATATTTATAAGGACCAGCAGATGAATTATCTGTTTCAAATAAGAATCGAACACCACGATTCCCTTTTTTGTAAGTTAAAATTTCTTTTCCGACATAATGATAGGTATAAGTATGCTTTTTACCATCAACTTCAAACGTCATTTTATTCTTTTGAATCGTAATTTTATCAACATCTGTCTTATAGCCATTGTCGTAATAAGCTTTATACTCTTTAGCAGTCATATCACCAGATTTTTTGGCTTTTACTTCAAAAACATCATCTAAAGCACCTGATTGTAACATAGGATAAACAGATTGCCAGTCGCCTGCATAATCTGATAGTGGTCGATCTTTGACTGCTTCATCGTCAAAATAACCATTATAGACCGTTTTTTCAATGGTTGCTTTTTGACCGGATTTTTCCTGTTTCGATGCTGTTGCTGTTGTTTTCTTCAACGCATGTAAGTTATCCGTCATCACTGATACGTAATTTGCACCATTTTTCATTTGTTCTTCAGATAATCCTTCTAGCGTATTTAAACTTTCTAATGTAACATTTGTTTCATTAGCTAATGTTTTAGCAATCTTATCTGTTGCATTTTCTTCAAAATAAATAAACTTAATGTGTTGCTCATCAATATATTTCTTTAATGTCGCTAATTTAGCTGGTGTCGGCTCATCATGTGGGGTTAAACCAGCAATTGGTACTTGTGTTAACCCATATTCTAATGCTAAATAACCAAATGCCGCATGTTGAGTGACAAACGTTTTATTCTTAGCTTGACCAAGTTCCGCTTGATAAGATTTATCTAATGTTGTCAGTTCTTCGATATATGCCGCTGCATTTTTTTCAAAGTTTGACTTTTTCGATGGGTATAGCTCTGATAATTGTTTAGTAATACTTTGAACTTCTTTAATTGCTAGACTTGGCGCTAACCAAGTGTGGGGGTCGAGTGCATGACTGTGTCCGTGACTATCATCTGCTTGCTCATCATCGTGTTCATTGTGACTATCTTCATCATGATGACTTGATTCGTGCGTCTCATGGGCACTATCATGTTCATGCTCATGGTCTGTACCAGGTAACAATAACATATCTTTAGTTCCTTGAATCACATTGGGCTCACCCTTTTTCCAAGATGATTTAGCTTTCTTTACCCAAGATTCCATTTCAGGATGATGATACACAAAAATATCTGCTTGTTCAATTTTCGCCATATCTTTTGCCGTCGGCTCATAATCGTGTGCTTCAGTCCCTGTAGGAATCAACAACTCAACTTTGCCTTCTTCACCAATAATATGTGAGACAAAATCATAAATTGGATAAAAAGTTGTCATAACTTGTAATGGCTGATTATCAGTTGATGACTTAGCTGCTTTAGTATTTTTTACTTGAGTACCACAAGCTACTAAAGTCATCAATCCCAACACTAATACTCCTAAACTCACTATTTTTTTCACATTATCACTCTTTCATTAATTAATTTATTTTGCTCGTTTAAATGCTTTGATGATTTTTAATGCTCGCTTGCGTGTTTTAATATTGGGACTTTTTAGTCGCCGATAAGCACTTGATAGATCCGTTTTTTCCATGTCCCTACCTCCTTTTCGATAGTTAAGTATTACCAACTTGCTTTTTTAACGCCTGGTAATTCACCAGCTAAGGCTAACTCACGAAACGTAATTCGTGAGATACCAAATTTTCTTAAATATCCTCTTGGTCTTCCGTCTGTACAATCTCGATTTTTTAATCGTGTTGGACGTGAATCAACGGGTAATTTAGCTAATCCTTGATAGTCTCCAGCTTTTTTCAAAGACTCCCGTCGTTCACTATAATGAGCAATACACGCTTGCTGTTTTTGCGCTTTTGCTAGTTTCGCTTTTCGTGCCATATAACATCCTCCTCAGACTTTACAAATCGTAACATTTACGATTTACAAAATTTAGAATACCATATTATAGTCGGAAGTCAATAAAAAAAACATGAAATTTTGTTCATGTTTTAATCTTCGCTTATTTATACTAAAAAACTGACGTGATTAAAGTAAATCACGCCAGTCATTGTTGCTATTAGCTAAGGTTGACCACTAATCATCTTGCCTGTTTTAGCCATACCATCATTAAATTTTGTTTTAATAAAAATTAACATAACAACTACTGCTAAACCTAGTGCCTGAATAGTCAACATCAACGTTAAATCATACAAAATAAAACCACTCAAAACGGCTACCACAGTTGGAATAAACAACGCATTGACTACAATATTTAGTGACTCTTTAAAGGTTCGAATGGTTGAAAATTGATTTTTACGTGTTAACCAGATAAAGAAGCTTGAACCTAAAATTAAAATCAATGTACTAACAACCAAGAGTAAACCGATTAAACTAACAGTTGCTAGGATTCGGTAACTAGTCGTTTGTTGATTCCAAATAGTATTTAATTGTTCTATTAATTGCTTCGTATCCGTTAACTCACTAAGTATTATGTCATCCGGATAAACTAACGTAAAACTTAACCCATTATCATCTTTCAAAATCAATTGCTTTTGATTAAATAATAAGCCAGTCCCTAGTTTCTCCTGTTCCTGATCAGATAATTCCACACCAACTTGAGGTGCTGTGACCCCTACTTGATTAGTGACTAACTGATTATCTTTAATTTCTAATTGCTGAATGGCTTTTAAATTACCTGGATTATCTTCTAAATCCTTAATTAATGTCGGTGTGACATCAGCCAAATTCATAAACGGCAAGCTTTTAGCATTTAAAGCGACTGGATTCATCATGACAAGCATTAAAAAAATCATCACAAAAATCAGTTGCCACCAAGATAAACTTCGACGGCCAATAAACATCCGCTTAATTGTAAAACAATTGGCGATGTATGATACAGGAAAATGATTTGACTTCATGATACACGTCTCCTAACCTTTTGTTCCTCCAGATAAAAGACCAGACACAAAGTTCTTTTGAAGGAAGAAAAACAGTATTGAAATTGGTAAAGCAATTAAAATCGCACCAGCAGAGAATAAGGCGATTTTTTGGTCACGAGCATTACTGATGAAGGTCTGTAATCCAACCGCAACAGTGATACTTTCTGGGGTCCGTAATAAGAATTTAGCTAACATAAAATCACCGAATGGTCCCATAAATGCCCACAACGCCTGAACAGCAATCATTGGTTTGACTAATGGTAACACAATTTGCCAAAAAATTCTAAAATGACCGGCACCGTCAAGTTTAGCTGATTCGTCTAAATCGATTGGTACTGTATCAAAATACCCTTTCATCAGCCAAGTGTTCATCGGAATACCGCCACCAATATAAATCATGGTTAGAAACCATGGTTGATCTAAAGCATTTAACAGTAACGCCATAACATAAAAGGCTGTTAAAGCGGCCATAGTTGGAACCATTTGAATAATTAAGAAGAATTTCAAACTTTTTTTCCGTCCAACAAACCGATACCGACTATAAGTATAACCAGCTAATGTAATAATTAATACTTGGAAGAACATTGTACTAATCGCAATAATTAAGGTGTTTTTATACCATGTACCATAAAGAGTTTCTGAAAATAATCGTTTAAAATTATCTAGCGTCCAATTACCGCTAAAATCCAAGCTAAAGGCACCAACATTTCCTGCTTTAAAAGCTGTACTAATAGTAATTAGAAGCGGGTAAATAATAATAATCGATAAGATGATTAAGAATAAGTAGGTAAAAAAGTGACTTAAAAATCGATCACGTTTAACAGAATGTGCTTTCTTCATTTTACATACCCTCCATATCAAATGCTTTAGTTTTCTTAAAGACTAGTAAGGAAATACTAATCACGACAAATGAGATAATTAGTGTCACCGCCGCTGCAACCGAATACTGTGGGGCATTACCAGTGGTCAACTTATAAATCCACGAAATCAAAATATCCGTTGATCCGGCACCGCCTCCTACACTACCAGGCCCACCATTATTAAATAGATAAATCATTGAAAAGTTATTAAAGTTACCTGTATACTGTGTCACGAAAATTGGTGCAGCAACATATAAAATCATTGGTAGCGTAATCGTGTTGAAACGTTGCATCGCATTAGCACCATCAATTTTCGCTGCTTCGTATAATTCTTCTGGAATTGATTGAAGAATTCCAGTTGTCATTACATAAATATATGGGAAACCTAACCAACCTTGGATCATAATAATCGCTGTTTTTGTCCAAAATGGATCTGTTTTCCAAGCAACGGGCGCAATATCAATAAATGGTAAATGATTAAATAATGGCAAAACTTGTGTGTTAATTGCCCCAATACTATCATTAAAAATATTTGAAAAACTCATAATCGTAATAAACGCTGGTACTGCCCAAGGTAATAAGAAAACAACCCCAAACAAACGTTTACCTTTAATGAATTTTTGATTAACAATAACTGCTGTCATGACACCTAAAACGATTTGTAACGTTGAAGCACACAAAGTCCAGATTAATGTCCAACTAAATACAGCCCCAAACGTGGCACGATAAGAACTTAAGAAGAAAATACTAAAGAAGTTTTTTAGTCCAACCCAGTCTACTAAACCAGCAGGTGGAATGTGCTTAAAATCATAGTTAGTAAATGCCATAAACAAAGTAACTAAAACTGGGAAAATAATTGATACCGTCATGACTAGATAAGCTGGTAAAGTCAATAAGTACGGAAACCCACCATCAAGTAAATTACCAATAATTTCTTTTGTCGTCGTATTAACATGTTCACCAGTATTCCAACGTTTTGCTACAGCTTTAGCATCTTTGATGTTAAAGACATAGAAAATGAAGAAAATAATGGTAATGATAATTTGAAGTGTCCCTTCAATTAACATAAATAATGAATGATCGACCATTGGAACTTGTCCCAGTGTAATAAAGCCTTCAATCGCACCAATTCCAAAAGTAAATAATTCAAACAAGAATAACACAAACATTACAAAGAAAATAATACCTTTAAACATTTGCTTATTGTAAAACTGCCCTAATCCTGGAATTAGGGATAATAGGGTTGCTTTTTTGACATCTCTTTTATCGTCTAATGTTTTCATGATGTTCTCCTATCTTTAGAAAGAAGACAGCAGAGTTGTAACTCCCTCTGCTGTCTAACTTACTATTATTCGCCGTATTTTTGAGCAATATTTTCATTAATCACTTTAACAGCAGCGTCTGCAGCTTCTTTGGCAGTTTGTTTACCAGAAGCAGCATCAAACATTAAGTTTTCACCACCAGCCCATACTTCAGCCATTTCAGGAATATTAGGCATTGGACTTGCGCTTTCATACTGTTCTACAACGGCACGAGCAATTTCATCGTCACCTTTTTTCGCTTCTTCACGTGCTACATTATTAGCTGGTACTTCATTTGTCATCGCGTAGAATTCTTTTTGGTTAGCATCGTTTGTTAAGTAATCAACAAATTTTTGACCCATCTCTTTGTTTTTAGCGTAGTTGCTCACAACCCAAGCTTTTCCTCCACCGAATGGTTCATAATTTTTACCATTTGGTAAAGTAGCAATTTTAGCAGCACCGAAGTTTACCTTCGCATCTTTGTATCCAGCAGCTGCCCATGGTCCATTGATAATAACTGCTGTTTTACCATCGATAAATTGTGTATCGATAAAATCACCAGTACTCTTAATATCTAACATCCCTTGAGGCCAAACATCTTTGTACCATTTTGTTGCGTACTCGATTCCTTCAATTGCTCCAGGAGTTGCTAATCCAACATCTTTTGGATCAGTACCATCTTTACCAAATACATAACCACCGTATCCAGCTAAAAGACCATATGTACTATAAAAATCAGTCCATTTAGCTAAGAAACCAACGTTTTTCCCTTTTTCACCTTCAAAAGCAAATTTATCGTCTTTAGCTAATTCTTCTATTTCTTTGAAAGTTGTTGGTGCTTTATCAATTAAATCTTTATTATAATACATAATCAATGTTTCAATAACCGCAGGGGCACCATAATACTTGCCATCAACTGTTACCTGTTGTTTGTCGCGGTCATCATAACGACTATCCTCAGATAGTTTTAACTCAGCAATATGTCCTTGTTGCCCTAAAGGTCCTAAACGGTCATAAGCAGACATCATCACGTCAGGTGCTTTTCCAGCAGGTCCATCTAAAGAGAGAGCTTCCAATTGTTCAAACATATCTTTCTCGACTAGTTCAATTTTGATACCATTCTCTTTTTCAAAGTCACCTTTGACTTTTTCGATATACTTGGTATAGCCTTTATCAACAGATACTAAGAGCGTGTCACTTTTCTTAGAATCAGCTTTTTTGTCCTCTTTATTACTACCACATGCAACTAATGTTAAGGCTACTCCAGCTGTTAAAAGACCTAGCCCCAAACGCTTCATTCCTTTTTTCATGTTAATTAAACCTCCTGTTTGTTATTGAATACACTCTAAGAGTAGTCTGTTACGCGAGTCATTGCAAGCGTTTTTACTTTGTTACCGTTAACATGTTTTATTTTCTGAATAAAATAAAGCCATTTTTACTGACAACCGCTTTCTTACCTGTCATAGAAACATTTTGACTCATTAACACTTCGCCCTCTACATCAATGTTTTGGTCTTTTTCACCATTATTAAACGCACCAACTAATGATACATTATCTAACACACGTCTAAACAAAATAAAACGATTATCGTTATTTAATTTATCAAAAACCAGTGAACCATAGGAAAGAATCTTTTGCTCAGATTGGCGAATACGAATTAAGTGTTTTGTAAAGTCATAAAAATTCTCATCTTGATCTTCTTTATTCCAAACCATACACTTACGACAATCTGGATCGCCACCACCAGTCATCCCATATTCAGTCCCATAATAAATACATGGTGACCCTTGTTGCATAAAGGTGAAGGCTAACGTCGCTTTGGCTAAGTCATGGTCTTCACCACATGTTGTTAACAAACGTGGCGTATCATGCGAGTCTAAACAATTAAACATCACTTGATTGGTCTGGTCTCTGTAAAGCATTAATTGTTCATATAACCCACTAGCTAATTTTGTCGCTGAAATATCACGTTTGATAAAGAAATTCATAATAGTTTCTGTATACGCATAATTCATCACAGCATGAAATTCATCACCATTTAGCCAGCTTTGTGAAGAATGCCAAATCTCACCAAGAATATAAAAATCGTCCTTCAAGGCAGTTGTTGCATCATAGAACTTTTTCCAGAAGCGG
Source organism: Vagococcus penaei (assembly GCF_001998885.1). Taxonomy (NCBI): domain Bacteria; kingdom Bacillati; phylum Bacillota; class Bacilli; order Lactobacillales; family Enterococcaceae; genus Vagococcus; species Vagococcus penaei. The sequence goes on along the minus strand of NZ_CP019609.1, from coordinate 2,194,954 downwards.
TGATCAACTTCATTAGCAACATCTAATCGCCAAGCATCAATATCAAATTCACGAATCCAGTATGTAGCAATATCAAGTAAATACGCTTGAACATCAGGGTTGTCAGTATTTAATTTAGGCATTCTTGGTGTAAAAGCAAACGTGTCATAAGCAATCGTTTTGGCCCCTTCAAAGTTACCATTCATCCCAAATTCGACTGGAAAATCGTGGATATGGAACCAATCTTTGTAGATAGACTTCTCACCATGTTCGACAACATCTAACCACTCTTTTGCGTAGTAACCCATATGATTAAAAACAGCATCTAGCATGACACGTATACCACGCTCATGCGCTTGTTGGACTAAAGTTTTAAATAATTCTTTGTCACCAAAATCAGGATCAATATCATAGTAATCAATCGTATCATATTTATGATTAGATGATGCTTTAAAAATTGGACAGAAATAAATCCCTGTCACACCTAAATCAACAAGGTGATCTAAATGATCCACCACTCCTTTTAAATCTCCACCAAAGAAATCCGTTGTACTTGGTGCTTTACTACCCCACGGTAGCGTTCCTTCTGGGTCATTACTCGAATCCCCATTCGCAAAACGCTCTGGAAAAATTTGATACCAAACTGTTTCTTTCACCCATTCAGGTGTTTTCACACGATCTGCCTCATGGAAATAAGGTAATCTAAAATAATTCTCAGCTTTGGCGCGAACTAAATCAGTCATACTAAAAATACCGCGGTCACCATAGAAGACAACTTCTTGATCATGACCGATGACTTCAAAGGCATATTGAATCCGACGAAATTCCGCACTTGTTTCGATAAACCAATAGTCATAATCTTCCGTTTGTGCAATGACATGCATTGGTTGTGACGTTTGGTACCATTTATCCTCTGATACAAGATAGGGGTCGCCACTAATTAAATGTACCTCAGCAACATCATTTCGTTTTGTTCGTAACCGGATATGTAACACATCTTTTTCATATAAATACGCAAATTCACTTTCTGGGCGGTGATATAAAGCGGCTCTTTCCATCTCTCATTCTCCTCTATATTAGGTATTTCATTAATTATTTTGATAATACTAGATAATCATATGGTTGCATGATGTCATCTTTGTGATGATTAAATGTACCAAAAACTACTTGATAAGTATTGTCTAATTCTCTTAACCATAACGGCACATCAGTCGGCTCAGTTGCTACATGACACACCACAATCGCCTCCTCATCTAACAAGATACGTTTGTAAGCAATTAACGTATCCTCGGTATCAATAAACTCTGTCTCGCCTAATTGGAATATGTCGTCTTTTTTTAAGCGTAATAACTCTTGATAAAAAGCTAAGACGCTATTTTCATTTTCAGATTCTGCTGCAACGTTATAGTCTTTTTCAACATTTACGCCAGACCAACATGGGACTGTCGAAAATCCAGCATAGGTTGTGTCATCCCATTGCATCCCACCTCGACTAGCTTCTTTATTAATACTGGCAATCATGCGAAGGGAATCTTCATTAGTGAAACCATTTGTAACTAATTGTTGATAATACTGTTTAGCCATAGGATCTTGGAAAGCTTCTATCGTATCGATTTTTACATTTTTCATTCCAATTTCTTCCCCATATAAAATTACTGGAATGCCTCGTAACAAATACATCGCAACCGCTAGAGATTGACAACTGGCTGTCCGATAATTTTTTTCATCGCCAAATCGTGAAACTAGACGTGGCATATCATGATTATTCCAATATAATGTTGGTTGCACACCTTGAATTAATTGACTTTGCCAGTCAGACATACGCTCTTTAAAATCAGGAACATGAAGCGTTTTGTCACCTAATCCACTTGGAATTAATGAATTACCACTTATTTCACGATCTTTGATATGGTCAAAAGAAATCACCGTACTACAAAGATTTTCTCCTATATAGTCCAAAGCTAAATCCGGGGTTGCAGATGCGGCTTCACCAACAATAAAGATATCGGGCTTTACCTCACGTAACTCTTGAATAAACGCTTCCAAATAAACTTTTACCTCGGGTAAATTCGCATAATACTCTTCAGCAATCGCTATCTCGCCAATAGGTACTCCCGTAACATTTAAGGCAAAATCTGCCTTAATCATATGAATGAACGCATCCAAACGAAAGCCGTCGATTCCTTTCGATAACCAAAATTTTGCCATATCGACCATTGCTTTTTGAACTTCAGGATTTTTCCAATTTAAATCCGGCATTTCTTTAGCAAATAAATGAAAATAAAATTGATTGCTTGTTGCATCTTTCTCCCAAACAGACCCACCAAAAAATGACGCCCAATTGTTCGGCAACGTGCCATCACTTGGTGCATCGGTCCATAGATAATAATCACGGTACATGTTATCTGGTCCTTTTAAAGCTTCTTGAAACCATGGATGTTGATTCGAAGTGTGATTTAAAACCAAATCAAAAATAATTTTTAAATCAAGTGCATGCGCTTCAGCAATTAACTGCTCAACATCAGCTAACGACCCAAATAACTCATCAATCGCATAATAATTTGACACATCGTAACCGTTATCAATTTGTGGTGAAATAAAAATGGGATTTAACCATAGTGTATTCACACCTAAAGATTTAATATATGGTAATGAGTCAATAATTCCTTGAATGTCACCAATTCCATCGGCATTTGTATCTTTAAAGCTTTTAGGATATATTTGATAAATAATTGCATTTTTCCACCAATATGTTGTCATAAGCTATCAGCCCTCCTTTTTTACTCACTCTAAGTGTAGAAAAGATTATACGTTTTCACAACTACTAATTGATTGTTAGCGATAACATAATTTAATCTACCAGTTATTTTTAAAAAATAAGCCAGTAAGCTTGACCTTAACGTGACGTCATACCATAGACTTTAATCAAGAAAGGAGATTACCATATGACCTATACAATTAGCGAATTAGCCAACTTATCTGGTGTAACGACTCGAACTTTGCGCTACTATGATCAAATTGGGTTACTCAAACCAACGCTCAAAAGTCCTAGCGGATACCGGCTTTATACGCAAAAAGAAGTCGATTGTCTCGAACAAATCTTATTTTTCAAGACGTTTGGTTTTTCTTTACAGACCATTCAATTGCTCTTACAACAAACACCCGAACAGCGTTTAGCTGAATTAATTAAACAAAAAACGCGACTAATCAATGAAAAAAACACGCTAAACCAACTGATAACCTCACTTGACCAATCCATTAAAACGTATCAAGGAGATATGACTATGACCAATACCGAAAAATTTCGTCATTTTATGACACAAAAAATCACTGAAAATCAAGACCAGTATGGGCACGAATTAACTCAAACATATAGCGAAGAGACACTTAAACAAAGTCAAGAAAAATGGATGCATCTGTCGCCAGCAGATTATCACGCGATGCTTGACTATGAAGCTAGTTTGTTCGCTACCTTAAATCTACTTTTAAAGACAAAGTCACCCGACTTAACTTCCCATGAAGCACAAAAAGCTTTTCAAGCACATAAAAATTGGCTACAGCTCACTGCACCGTTTTACCACCGAGAGTATCATCTAGCACTAGCAGAGATGTATCTGGCTGACGACCGCTTTGCTACATATTATAATACGCGGACAGAAAAACCGAGTGCTCAGTTACTACATGATATTATTACTTACTATGCATAATTAGACGAGTACATAGTAAAAGACACGTTAAAGAGTATCCTTTCAGATACATCTCTAACGTGTCTTTTACTGTTTGATTTTAGCTAACCAAAATAACGTAATGAAAAGTCTTACGGTCAACTTGGGTTAACTAGCAACTGGGATCTTACTTATCTAAATAAACTGCTTGTGCTCCCATCGTTTGATAAATATCAGAAAAAAAATCCCGATCAATGACTTTTTTTCACCATACGCGTCATTTAAATAAACAGATGTCTGATCGTACCCAGTTAAGACAGCTGCATGGTGCTTCAAATGAACATCCAGTACACCTTCAGCGGTTTTCCACTTTACGACATCCTCTTTTTCAGGCAAACGATAATCGATACTTGTTACTACCCAAACTGGATGGCCTGTCGCTACTTTATCTAGTAAGACTTGCAGTGACTGACCAGTAGCATCAACGACTTGATAATTATCACCAACAACTTGTTGGGCCAAATTGGCGATTGGACCATGATTGACACCAGTCCCTGGTTTTTCTCCCGTCGCATCTCCAACAAAGCCTTTATTAGGATTCCCCATTAATCCACGGCTATCTTGATAAGGCTCTTTGGCAATTTGTTGCTGTAACTTATTTTTATTGCCATCAAAACCATAGTAAGCTAGCAACATCCCAAGAGCTGTCACTTCACAGCCATATTTCAAAGCAGGTTCTGTGAGTTGATTATAAAGTGGGACATCAAGGTGATAAGAAGCGAGTTCTTCGTGCGAATGCTCAATATGTGACTGATAGCCAATCAATAAATCATGTGTGCCTAGTACTCGCTCATTGTCACTAGCCGCTTGCTTTTTAGGTGCAACCTTTGCTTTGGTGACGATTGACTGAGCCACTGGTGGCAACGTACAACCTGTCATACCAACTAATAGTACGCCTAGACACACAATCATTCCACTAAATTTAATCTGTTGCTTCATCTAATCAATCCATTCTACTCTCTATAACTGCGCCCATGTTTCACGTAATTCCTCAATCATGCCTCTAACCAGTTGAATCAATTCCAAATTTTTTTCTATATTGGCCGTCACTAAACGAGAAAACATAAAATCATATAACTCGATTAATTGATTTGGCACCTCACCCTCAACAGCTGGATTAACTGATAATTTCAACTCTAAAATAATATCTTCAGCTTTAATCAGATGGGTATTGACCTGTTCAAATTCTTTTTTATCCAGAGCTAGTTCTGCCAATTTTAATTGCTTAATCGCTCCTTCATACAACAAGTCAATCATTTTTTTGGTGACGCAGTCAAAATTTGATTTTGGCGATAAGTATCGCTACCTTTTTGATAACTCATATTGCTTATCCTCTCTACTTTTAATAATCTCGATCGACAAAATACGAATCCGTATATTGGGAAATGTAACTATCAACGATTTTGTTACGGTTTACCGGTGTAACCTGGTTTAGCTGACTCATCACCGTTTTACGCTCAGCCTGAATCACTTGTTGAATAGCTTCAGTTTTAAGAATCACTTGCTGCATATTTTCAGCATCATTCGCTGTCAACTGTTTATCACTATCACGAATAGTCGCCACTAACACACCATTTTTTGTAATAATGTCTTCCCCGTCTGTGACTGTCCCATCCCAAACGCTTAAATTCTCTAACATTTCCTCAATTAACGAATTCGTCATTGTGTTCACCTTTTCTCTAATTCTTTATTGTGGCATAAATGACTGCAACTGACTTTGCAGATAACTCATTTGTTCTTCTGCTTGCATCATAATTTGATCCAAACGAGTAAAAGTCCGTACATAGTAATCACGTTTTTTATCAATTTGCTCAGTAAATTTATCAATTCGGCTATCAATATCTTTTAATGTTAAATCAAATGTGCTTGTCTTAGTAGTATACACACTTTTTTTATCTTTATCATCTGTTATAAAAGAATTTGTTAATTCTTTTAATCCTTTCATATACCCAGATTCAGTAGTAATGGTCGTCCCATCAACTGGATCTTTTGAGGTTATTGTTGTCGAGAAGAAATTTTGAACCGCTTGTGGGTCTTTCTCTAACGCTTTCTTAAATGCCTCTTCATCAAATTTCAATGTTGAGGTGCGGTCGACACTCGAAATACCAATATCTTTTGGTTTATTAATGGTGGTATTACCTGAGTTTGGCACAGCAGCCGTCATCATTGTTCGTAAAGCTGACTGTAAACGAATTAATGAACTATCTCCAGATAGTGCGCCCGTTTTATTTCCTTTTTTACTTGGGTCTCCTACAGAAAGTTTTTCATCAATAAATGTCATCACATTATTATACTGCTCGACTAAGTCTTTCGCTGCCGATACTGATTTATCATGGTCTTGAACTAGGCCTAATGACACTTCGTCACTCGTTTTAGCTTTGAGCTCAAACGTGACATGCTCGACCACATCGGATATCTTATTTGACGAACGCTCAACTTTCATCCCATCAATCGTAAACTCAGCATTTTTACCTAATTCAAAATGACTCTCAGTTCCCGATAAATTTAATGTTTTAGCCAAATCATTATCTGCAACACTAAAATCAGCTTTTCCAGTTTCGACATTTGATAGAACTAAACGCGAATCAACAATTGTTGCTTTGACACCGGTTTCCTTACTTTGGTTATTAATTTTAATCGTTAACTCTTTCAGTCCATCCGTTGTTTCTAAGGAAATCGCTGTTTCTTTGCCATCTTTCCCTTTAATAACTAGGTCACCAGAAACATTTAACGCATCATAAATTGTTTTATTCTCCAAAGCTGGAATTTTTCCAGACGTTAATTTAGAAGCCGTTGCTAATTCTTGAACCGTTACTCGGTAGTTATCATTAGCAGCTTTGTCTGTCGCTGTGACACTCACTTTTTTATCATCAGAACTCGTAATCTTTTTTGAATTAAATGTGTCATTTTTTTGTAATGCTTCAATTTTGCTTAAAAATGTATTTAACCGTAATTTTACATCTTTCCAGGCATTTTGTTGCTCATTAATCTTTGACTTTTGATTGTTTAGCTTGAGTAACGGTAATGATGACGCTTCAATCATTTGATCAATTTCTTTTGACGTAATGCCTGAATAACTGCCTAGCGTTGAACTGATACCTGTTGCACTTGATACATTTGCCATTTAAGTCACCCTTCCTTATCAACTATAATACCAGATAATTTCCAAATTTCAGCTACAACATCTAAAAATTCACTTGGAGGAATTTCTTTGACAATTTCGTCCGTTTGAATATCACGTAACTCAACAATCGTTCGTCCCGTTTCTTCGTGGATTTGGTAATGAAATTTCGTCTGATGTCCAACTAAAAATCGGTTAGCGTACGCAATTTCCTCTTGGATTTTTTCTTTACTATAGCTTGAAATTGTTCCTGCTTGATAAATATTACCATGCGGATCAACTAATTCGTCAACCCGTTCTTGTAATTTGCTTGGTAGTGTTGGCCTATTGTCTGGTAAGTCATTCATAATTTTTCCATCAGTGACTGGTTTCAGACGATTTATTTGATGAACAATCGGTTGTATATCCATAATTAGCACCTATTTTAAGTACCTTCCTAATTGATATTCCCCTTAAAAGTAAAAGCCGACAAATGACTTCGCCGACTTTTATCCCCTATTTTCAAGTGACTTTGCTTATTGTAATAATGAAAGAACACTTTGTGGCATTGCATTAGCTTGAGCTAACATTGATGTTGCTGCTTGTGACAAGATATTACTCTTAGTGAAACTCATCATTTCTTCTGCCATATCAACGTCACGGATACGTGAATTAGCTTCTGTTAAGTTTTCTTGACTAGTTGCCAGGTTATTGATTGTGTGTTGTAAACGATTTTGTACTGCACCTAAATCAGAACGTGTGCTTGATACAGTTGCTTTAGCTGCATCAATCGTTGTGATTGCTTTATCTGCTGCATCTTGGCTAGTTAAGTCTAATTTATCAATACCTAAAGATGCGGCATCCATTTTACCCATGCTCACGCCAATCTTTTGACCTTCATTTGCACCAATGTGGAAAGATAATTCTTTAGTTTTATCGCCTGGTGTTTCTTCAACTGTTGCTTTTTGATTTGTTATTGCAGCTCCGGTTGCAGTTAAATCTTTGCCAGCTGCTGTTAAACTGACTTCTGCAATTTCTTTAGCATCAGCATTAGCTTTACCACCAGTCACATCAGCCTTGTTATAGATAGAAAATTTCTCAGCAGATTCCTCAACTATCGCAAATTTATTAGTATCAACAGTAATTGATGCTTTACCATCTTTAGTCGCTACATCAGCCCCATCATATTCTTTTCGAGCATAAGTTACTTCTAAGTCTTTAGCAGCCGCTTTATCTTTAATTACTACATCTGCATATTTACTAAAATCGGCAGCAAATTTAACTTCTGTCTTAGCTGCTGAATCAAAATCACCATTTAACAATGTTTTTTGGTTAAATTGCGTATCTTTTGAAATACGTGTTACTTCTTCTTTTAATGCCGTAAATTCTTTATTTAACTCGGCACGGTCGTCATTACCTAATGTACCGTTAGCTGATTGCGTTGCTAAGTCACGCATACGATTTAAGATATCGTGTGTTTCATTTAATGCGCCTTCTGCTGTTTGGATTAAAGAAATACCATCTTGTGCGTTACGTGTTGCTTGTTTTAATCCACCAATTTGGCCTTTCATTTTTTCCGAGATTGCTAAACCAGCGGCATCATCTCCTGCTTTGTTGATACGTAGACCTGATGATAATTTTGCTAATGAACTTGTTTTTGATGCGTTAGCTGCACCTAAACGTGAATAAGTATTTAATGCGGCACTATTTGTATTAATTCTCATGACTATTTTCCTCCAATTATTTTCTTTGAGGTTATCCTCTACTATTATTATCGGGTGAAACTAGTAGACGTTAATAGTATCAAAAAAAAAAAACTAATCATTTGATTAGTTTTTTTAAAAAGTCTATTGTCCTATTGTAATAATGAAAGAACACTTTGTGGCATTGCGTTAGCTTGAGCTAACATTGATGTAGCAGCTTGTGACAAGATATTGCTCTTAGTGAAACTCATCATTTCTTCTGCCATATCAACGTCACGGATACGTGAATTAGCTTCTGTTAAGTTTTCTTGTGTTGTTGCTAAATTGTTGATTGTGTGTTGTAAACGGTTTTGTACCGCACCTAAATCAGAACGTGTGCTTGATACAGTTGCTTTAGCTGCATCAATCGTTGTAATTGCTTTATCAGCGTCATCTTGTTTTGATAAATCTAATTTATCAATACCTAAAGATTCAGCATCCATTTTACCAATACTTACAGCAATTTGTTGACCTTCATTAGCGCCAATATGGAATTTAAGGGCTTTTTCTGGTTTAGCTGCCGCTTCTTCTGTCACAGCGAATGTATCAGCAGCAGTTGCAGCAGTTGTTAATTTTTTCCCTTCATCTGTTAATGAATATGTTCCAATCACTTTACCAGCTTTATCTTTTATTTCACCATCTTTTGCTTCAAAATCAGTTGATGCTGTAAGTGTTGCTTCTGCATCTTTAGCACCACCTGCTGTTAATGTTAATCCTTTTGCAGCTGCTTTATCAGTAATATTAACAGTTGCGATTTTATCAAAATTACCAGCTGCTTCAGTTTTGTATTTAGCTGCTGAATCAAAATCACCATTTAATAATGTTTTTTGGTTAAATTGTGTGTCTTTTGAGATACGTGTTACTTCTTCTTTTAATGCTGAGAACTCTTTGTTTAACTCTTTACGGTCATCGTCGCCTAATGTGCCGTTAGCTGATTGAGAAGCTAAGTCACGCATACGATTTAAGATATCGTGTGTTTCATTTAATGCGCCTTCTGCTGTTTGGATTAAAGAAATACCATCTTGTGCGTTACGTGTTGCTTGTTTTAATCCACCAATTTGGCCTTTCATTTTTTCCGAGATTGCTAAACCAGCTGCGTCATCTCCTGCTTTGTTGATACGTAGACCTGATGATAATTTTGCTAATGAACTTGTTTTTGATGCGTTAGCTGCACCTAAACGTGAATAAGTATTTAATGCGGCACTATTTGTATTAATTCTCATGGTTGTATTCCTCCATTTATTTTCTTTGAGGTTATCCTCTACTATTATTATCGGGTGATCGAAAGAGTAGTTAAGCCCTAAATTAAATTTTTTCTAGTTGTTCTCTAAAATTAGCTCATGTTACAATGAAACAAATGACGTCGATTGGGGAAGATTACGTGAAACAACTTAAAAAAGCTGCCAACTATGTGTGGCGAACTAAAAAAATCCGATTTTTATTACTTGGCTTACTCGCTATATTGCTGATTATCCAACTGAAACAGTGGTTGACACCCAAGCCAATCGCTGAACCAATTGGAGGTCAAAAAATCACTTTGACCACCCAAACAACTGACACCTCGCAACCAGTAACCAAAAACGCCACAACCACACAAAAAACAACTGAGTCAACTGACACAATGACTCTTGTAAAATCAGCTGACTCTTTGGTAAAACAAGCCTATAAAAAGACTCAATGGCAACCTCTACCAACGAAACAAACTGAACCACATCAAATTAATTTTAACAGTGGATCAATTGACCGTGAGGAAATGCGGCAAGCAATGACTCACGCACTGGAGCTTCCTTCTAATCAATTAGAAGAATGGTGGCTTGATATGACGAGCCCTACTCAAATCATAGGTTACTTAGAAAACAAACAAACAAAGGATGTTTACCGAGTGACGATTGATTGGCAAAAAAATCAAGGCTACAAACCAGCGCTAGTCGAAGAACTTTATGAATTACCAACATCCTTTAAATAAACTAAAAAAGTCCAAAACAAGATACTAACTTGTTTTGGACTTTTTTAGCTAAACGTAATCTAAGATACTCGCTTGCATAATTTTAGTTCCCATTGATAGTGAAGCTTGGTAAGCAACCATCTCATTTGAAAACTCCATATATTTTTGCGCAATGTCTACTTCTTGTTTATCAGACAAGACTGACTGTAACGATAAATTCTCATTTTCATTCCGGTCTTTAGCAGCGGTTAAGCGATTAGATAATGTCCCAATACGCGTTCTAACCGTCACAAAATTTTCAGTATGTTGATCAACTTTTGTCAATAAGTTACCAGATAAGCTATCTTTGTCATCGGTATTTAATGCTGTTAACACGTCATTCACAAATGACCCAAAGTTATCAGGACTAGTTGTTGTCCCTTTTTCATTGACTAGTAGACGACCATCAGAAATTAACTCGATATCAACACCCTTAGCAATTTCTCGACTTAAATTAGCATTGGGCTTACTTGTTGTCCCATGATACTTAACCTCAGTGATATCACCTTGTGCATTTTTAATCACCTCAAAAGGTGGCGTTTTGGTATTTTGACCGCCAAAAATATAACGACCATCAAAATTAGTGTTTAATGCGTCAACAAGGCCCTCAACTTCTGCGATAATTTCACTCTTATTTGCAGCTAATTCGGCTGCCCCTTGTGTCCCTGTCGCACTTGATTGAATTAATGTGCGAATTCGGTGCAATGAATCTGTCGCATTGCTTAATGCTTTATCTTGTGTATTCGTCCATGAAATAGCATCACCGATGGTTTCATTATAAAATTTATTTTGAGTGATTGAATCTCCAATATTAATAATTTTAGCAAACACTAAGGGATTATCAGAAGATTTACTATATTGATTGAGTGTACTTAGTTGGTTTTGGTATTTTTGTAGATTGGCTTGATTCGTCGATAAGTTACGGTTAAATTCCGTATAAGCCATTGAACTCGATACGCGCATCAGATTACACTCCTGTCCTGTTAATTAATGTATCCAACATTTCAGAAATTACTGAAATGACTTTAGAATTTGCTTGAAATGCCCGTTGGAACCGAATAACGTCTGAGACTTCTTCATTGATATTCACACCAGAAATGGACGCATTTTTTTGTTCCAATTGATGTAAGATATATGCTTGAGACTCCATACGATTGTCTGCTTGTTGTTTGGCAATTCCGTTCTTCGTCACAATATCAACGTATGCCCCTAAAAAAGTTAATCCACCATCTGTCTTTTTAAAACTCATGGTACTCGCATCGTAATTCGCTTCTAATTCTGCTTGGCTAACTGGAAAATCAAATGTCGCGTCTTTTAGCTTAGAAATTGCTAAGGCTCGTGATCCATCCCCAATATCCGTACCATTTAAGTCTTTACCAGTACTGATTTTGCTTGGATCAGCTTTTATATCACTTGTGACATTAATATTTTGGGCGTAATTACCATCTTGACCCAACGTAAAGAAATCACTTCCTTTACCACCATCCGAATGAATTAAATTAACAGCTGTCGCAAAGCTAAAGGCAAAGTTATTCAATTCTGACATCCGTACGTCAATATCCGCTAACGCATCTTGCATTCCTTTAGCTGCTCCCATACCAATGGTTAACGGTTTAAAGTCCGTTGATTGCGTTGAACTCTCAGAAATAACTAATTGTCCAACTGGATAATCATCTGTAACTTCTGCTTTAGTTGCAAGTGAATTCCCACCAACAGATACTAACGATTGACCGTTAGCAGACTTGCCTGTCACCACACTAATGACTTTAACCGACTCTTTCGTTAAAATATCTTGACCTGCCATTTTTAAATAGACACGTCCATATTTATCAAACGACGCGTCAACTTTACCAAAGCTTGAAATATCTTTTAAAAGCGCATCTCGCTTGTCTAACAAATCGTTTGGCATACTGCCATCACTCGATATTTTATAAATTTGATTGTTTAATTCATCTAACTCTTGTAACTTACTATTTACATCTAGAACACTTTTTTCTAAAGTGGCTAACGTATTGCGGCTTAAATCTGTTATTTGTTGTGCTGTATGATGAATGGTATCTGTTAAATTATTGGCATTTTCCAATACAATAGATTTTGAATTATCAAATTCTGGATTATTCCCTAATTTTGTCCAAGAATCAAAATAAGTCGCTAAATTATCAGTTAATCCTTTTGAACCAGGTGTCGTATTAAAAATAGATTCTAACTGACCTAGCACCTCAGATTTTTGACTATAATAGTTAAAATTCGCCGTTTCATTTCGAATATTACCAATGACAAAATCATCGACAATCCGTGTGATGCCTGCTATTTTTACACCGGTACCAATTTGTCCCACACCAGTTAGAGTATAAGGCAAATCAGCCTGCATATTTACCCGTTGCCGAGAATAATTAGCATTGTTGGAATTTGAAATATTATGACTGGCAGTTTCTAAAGCTTTTTGTTGAGCGTTTAACCCTTTATTTGCTGTACCTAGTGTTCCAAATAATCCTGACATATTTTGTCACCTCATTTCACTTATCTATTAAAATAATTCCTCAATTAATCGAACATCAGTCTGAACGGCCATCTCACCATTTGGTGCATAGGTACTACTTGCTTTCTTAGCACCTTTAACCACAGCTGATAAAAAGACATTATTGTAACTAATCGCTTGCTTTGTTAGCATCAAATTGATGTCTTGTAGCTCTTTAATTTGGCGAATTAATTCTCTTGCTTGCTCTGATTCGACATGAGTAAATGTCTGAATGATTTCAGCCAATTCTTCTTTTTGGGCCACACAGTCAATCACTTTCTCACTGGTATTATTCAGTAAATACTTTTTTTCTTTTTTAAGAATCGTCACTAATTTTTTTAAATAATAAATCTTTTCTTTTTCACTCATAGGTTACTACCTTTGCTCTTTCATAGATTCCACAATCGAGTGCGCAATTTTATCAGGAGACACGGAATACGTGCCACTTTTAATCGCTGATTTAATTTGAGCAATACGTTCTGCTTTTGAAAAAGCGTCATTCGTTTCAATCTGACGAATTTTTTTTGATGTTGACGAAATATCAACAGTCACAGAATGCTCTTTGGCCGATTGACTCACTTGGTGTTGAACTTTTTTATATTGGTCAAGATGTTTCTTAGTATCAATATACGATTGGTTTTGATTGGTTATTTTCATCTGCTTATCTCCTTTATTAGTATGATGGATTAATCTCATGTTCATTCGATTAGCTCTTATACGTTAATTATCGGGAAATAAATTCGGATGTTAAGTCTAAATTGAAAAAAACTGGATTTAGACATTAATCTAAACCCAGTTCACATTTAGTATAAATTAGTTAGTCGTTGTTTTTGTGATAAAATTTTAGTGATACGGATACCAAAATTCTCATTAATCACGACAACTTCTCCATGTGCAATGAGTTTACCATTAACATATACTTCTAATGGCTCATCAGTTAATTTATTTAATTCAATCACAGACCCGACACCTAGAGTTAAGATTTCCTTAATCGACATTCTAGTGTTTCCTAGAGCCACACTAAAATCAAGTGGGACATCCATAATCAAGTCTAAATTATCGATACTTGATTCAACACGATGACTACTTAAATCTTGAAACTCAGGTTTTTGAACGGTAATTTTTTTACGTTCCGGTTGTTCCACTGTTGCTGCTTTTTCCACAACTGGTGTAGCCTTCACAGTTGATTCCGCTACAGTTTTCGCTGGCTCTCGATTTTCAAGGACTTCAGCTTTATCAGATAACATAATTGATGAAATACGCTCCACCATTGATTGCGAATAAATTTGCATGATTTCACTATCAATGACACCCTCAACAGATAATGAAAATGATACTTTACACACAACCATTTCTGGTGCGATGCCTGTATATTGGACAGCGTCTTCATCTTCCCATAATAATACGCTAGGCGGTAAGATATCAACTTTGCGACCAATCATAGTAGCCATTGATGTAGACGCTGAACCAATCATTTGATTCATCGCTTCACCAACCGCACTTAATTCTAACTCAGTAAATTCAGTTTTGTCAGTCTGACCGTCGCCACCCATCATTAAATCAGCAATGATAATTGCATCTGTTGTATTCAACAATAGGAAGTTACTACCTTCTAGTCCTTCTTTAAATTCGACAACCGTCGACACTTTTGGAATGACCATTTCAGCTAATATTTCTTTAAAATGGACGTAAGACACTTTAGGAGTTGTAATATTTACTCGTCGATTCAGAATCGATGACAGTGTCGTTGCTGCTTGTGACATCGAAATATTTCCTACTTCACCAATTAAGTCTGCAATTTGTTGATCAACTTGTAACGTTGGTTCAGTAGCGGGTTGTGTTTCACCACCACCATTTAATAATTGATCAATTTGTTCTTGTGTTAGTTGTTCACTCATAGTTCAAACTCCCCTTCCGTAAACTCTAAAATTTCAATGGCTAACTTATCTTTACTTTTTCCTGGTTTTACTTTACCAAAAAATTGATTTTCGATATATAACTTCAACGGATCAGAAATTTTTTGATCTAATGTGACAACGTCCCCTACTTCTAATTTTGAAAAATCATATAAAGTCATTGTGGTTTGTCCTAAAATAGCCTCTAATTCTAAATCTGCTGTTTCTAAATTTTTCTTTAAATGATGGTTGTCTTCTTGATTAAATCCTTCATCCGTATCAAACCAATTACGAAAGCTTAATTTGTCAATAATCCCTTCAAAAAACACATAAGGTACACATAGATTAACATAGGTACTACGTTTAAAAATTGACATCCTGAGAGTAATCAAAATAACTGGCTCATTAGGCGACATATTTTGTAAAAGTTGTGGATTAGTGTCTAAACTTTCTAGTTTACTATTTAATTCAGTAATATCCTGCCAAGCCGTTTCAAAAGCTGAAACGAACACGCCCATCACTTCTTCTAAAATTGACATCTCAATATCTGTGAAACTTTTCTTCGCAATCTCTTCATTTTTACCAATCTGCGCTTCAGTTCCACCACAGAGAATTTCAATCATTAGCATACTAAATTGTGGATTAATCTCCATCATTTGGATACCATTCATTGGTTTAGATTGGAAGATACCTAATAGAGTAAACTTAGGAATAGAATGAATAAATTCATCGTAACTAATTTGTTCAATTGCCGCTAATTTTAAACCGACGTTAGTTCTTAATTGAGTCGTTAAGGAGTTGCCAGCATATTTTGAAAAGTCTTCAAAAATCATATATAGCGTATTAACATACTCTTTAGATAATTTAGTCGGCCGCTTAAAATCATATAATTTGGCTTCACTTGCGTCTTTTTCGTCCACTAACAACTCATCATTATCGAGTTCACCACTATCTATTGCATTTAGTAATGAATCAATTTCTTGTTGGCTCAATACTTGTTTCAATTGGATCCCTCATTTTCTGCAAATATGGTCATAATATCAATAATATTAGTCATTTTATCTTCAACTGGCACTAAGCCTAAGAAAATGCTTGGTTCGTCACTGGTAGTGTGTAACTGCTGAATTGTTTCAGGATCAATATCGGCAACACCCACAATTCCTTCTACTAACAACCCAATCTTTTCACTGTCTTTTTGGATAATGATAATATTATCATGTTGTTCAGTATCTTCCTCATTCAAAAACTTTGAAAAATTAACTAGTGTGACAATTGAGCCACGCAAATTAATCAGGCCTTCAACCCATTCTGGAGCTTCAGGTACTAAATAACACTTAGTTGCGGAGATAATTTCACTGACATTTTCAGTCTTGATACCAAAATATTTGTTCTTTTTAGTAAAAACAATTAATTGCATGGTCTCAGTTGCTCCTTTCTTAATTCCGGTAGCGAGCGACTAGACTGAAACCTTGTCTAATGCTTTGATTACTCGGTCAGTATCAAATGGTTTTACAATAAAATCAAGCGCGCCAGCACGAATCGCATCCATGACCATTCCTTGCTGTCCCATAGCACTACACATTAAGACTTTTGCATTAGGATCAATCGCTTTAATTTCTTTTAATGACTCAATTCCATCCATCTCAGGCATGGTAATATCCATCGTCACAATATCAGGATTTGTCGCTTTGTATTTATCGATTGCTTCTAATCCGTTTTGAGCTTCACCAACAACGACATAGCCATTTTTTTCTAAGATATCCTTTAACTTCATTCTCATGAATACCGCATCATCTACAATTAAGACTTTTTTTGACATTTGTTTTTCTCCCCTATAATCCTAGTAGTTTAAATAATTTTTCTAATACACCTTCATTTGGGATAAAATACAATGACGCATCGATTTTATCGCCTAAATAAATAAATTCATTTTTTAAAATCATGACTTGATCGTCATATTGGCCTAACTCCATATACAAGCTACTAATTACTGAACCAAACATATCCACTGTCAACATTGGGACAGAAGAAACGAGATGGCAGTTTAACTCTTTGTTTAATGCTGTTAAAAATGAATTCACAATAATATTAACTAACTCTTTAACTGCTGACTCTTTTAAGTCATCCGTTAAACTAATGTCATCTGGAATCATCATTTGTGTTATTTGGCTTGCTGATTTATTTGTCATTGAAAATAAAAATACGCCTCTTGCATCACCAAATACTTGATTAATTATAGCATAAACCGGCTCATCTTCAGACATAATTTGGTCATATAATACGTCATATGGCAAAATTTCAATCAAGGGTACGAGCATATTAACTGGTTGCTCGATTAATTGTGAAATACTTGTAGCAGCATTACCACCACCAATGTTAATTAACTCTTTTAAAACATCTAACTGTAAGTCTGTGTAGCCATTATCCATTGACACTCACGCTACCTTCATTACAAATCATGTGACTATCTAAAATTAAAATAATATCACCATTTCCAAGAATAGTTGCGCCTAAATATTTTGTTAAGTGTTTCAACTCATTACCCAACTTTTTGATGACAATTTCTTGTTGCCCGATTAATTCATCAACTAGCAGTGCAAAATATTTTTTGCCTAATAGCACCATAATTAAATGTGGATGAATATCTTTATGTCGATCTGAAATACCTAAGACATCGTTTAATCGGATGACAGGCGTGGCTTTTCCACGATACATATAAATTTCTTGGTCAAATGTTTCAACAATCTCTTCTTCATTAATCGCAATAACCTTTTCAATTACTCCTAGTGGTAGAGCAAAGGTTTGTCCTGAGACTTTAACCATCAATGATTGAATAATCGATAAAGTTAGAGGTAAGTTAATAGTCGTTATTGTTCCTTTATCAATTTCACTACTTAATTCAATCGTGCCTCCAAGACTTTCAATTTTAGAGTGAACAACGTCCATTCCAACACCACGACCAGATACATTTGTTACTTTTTGGGCAGTTGAAAAACCTGGGTGAAAAATAATATGCAATAATTCTTTATCGGTTAAACCATCCACGTCCAGTCCCTTACGACGAGCACTCTCAGCTATTAATACAGGATTTAACCCTTTTCCATCATCAGAAAGAGTAATAATTACCCGATTACCCTGCTGATAAGCTGTTAATTTAATGGTCCCAACATCTGGTTTACCCAATTCGCGACGGCGTTCTAAGCTTTCAATTCCATGGTCAGCAGAGTTACGGATTAGATGAATCAATGGCTCGCTCAACTCAGAAACTACTGTTCTATCTAACTCAGTTTCATCACCTTCTATAATCAATTCCATTTCCTTACCGAGATCTTTCGACAAATCGCGCACCATTCTTGGGAATCGATTGGTGACAACACTGACTTGCTGCATCCGAATTTTTAAGACGAGTTCTTGTAATTCGGTTGTAATTCGTCCAACGTGTGCCAATGGGTCTTGAATTTCTGTCGCGTCATATTGTTTACTTAAATTTTCTAAACGGGTTCGGTACACGACTAACTCAGATACTAAATTCATAAATGAGTCCAGACGCCCTAAATCAACCTTAATACTCTGATGACTTTGATGATGCTCCGCCTTCCCCTTTGCGGGTTTAGCTGTTGCTTTTGGTAGTTCATCAGGTTTGTTATTATCTTTTGTAGTAACCGGCTGCGATATTTCTGGAGACATGAGTTGAGGTAATTCCTCAAGCGCTACATCATCTGATGGAATAAAGTCGTTTAACGTATCGTCGGTCATAACTTCTATCTTAATTGCTTCAACATCTGGATTATCTTGTAATACTTCATTAACTTTACTTGGTGTATCTTGCGTTAAAAAGAGTAGCGTAAAATCTGTTTCAAAGTCACCCGCTTCAATTAAATCCGTACCAGGCTCACTATGAATAATTTCACCTAGTTGTTCTAATTGATTTTGTAAGAGGTAGGCTCTAGCACCTTTCATCATACAGTCCGCTTCTAAACGAATCATAATTCCCAGACTAATAAATTCTTTTTCAGCAGCTTGTGTGATTAACATTTTATCAGTTTCGGACAATTCTTTAAATCTGACTTCCATTGGAGCCACTTTTTTAGTAGCGTTATCAACAGGAGTGTCTATCTGTTGGCTAGTTGTGTTAGTAATCTCTAACTCCTTCAGCCGAGCCAATAAGTCCGTAATTGATGACATATCTGTTTCAATTTCATCTCTTAAATCATCGACAATGGCACTTAATTTATCCAAACAGTCTAAAATTAAAGAAATCGAATCGGCTGTAACGAGCAAAGTACCGTCCTTAAATAATTGAAAAATATTTTCCATACGATGAGTTAATTTGGTCATGGTTTCGTATCCCATTGTGGCAGCCATTCCTTTTAATGTATGAGCCGAACGAAAAATACTATCAACTAAATCTGTACGCTCTGGATAATTTTCTAATTCTAAAATTGCATCATTTAAGTTTTCTAAATGGTCATCTGTTTCCTCAAAAAAGAGTTCTCGATATTGACTGTTGTCGTCCACAAAAACACCTCTCTTTTAACTTATTTTTTGATACATAAACGTTGATAACTTTTTGAACCCAAAAGTTTCTGGGTTACTTATTGTTTCAGTGGCACCAGTAAAGAAGATTCCTCCCATCACCAGTGCGTCATTAAACTTACGATAGATGGCATCACGTGCTTCAGGTTTAAAATAAATTGTGACATTACGGCAAACGATTAGATGAAAATCCTTACCATATTTGTCTTGGAGTAAATCATGTTGTTTGAAATGAACTAGCTGTTTGATAGCTGAGTTAATGTGATATTGCTCATCCCTCTCTGAGAAGTAAGTTACTAAATCGTGAGGTTTAACATTTTTTAACTCATTGGCTTTATAGATACCAGCTTTAGCTTTTTTTAAAATTGTCAAATCAATATCTGTTGCCAAAATAGTCGTTTTCAAGGGAATTTTTTCTCTTTGAGTCATAATTCCTAGCGAATAGGGTTCACAACCGATTGAACAAGCAGCACTCCAAATTTTTAGTTCCTTAAATTCAGGTAATAAATCTAATTTAATCAGTTGTTCAAGGTCTAAAAATAACTCTGGATTTCTAAAAAATTCTGTTACATTAATCGTAATATAATCCAAGAATTCTTGTCGAATTTGTTTATTGTTTTTAATTAACTGACTGTACTCTTTTAGATTTGTCGCACCTGTTGTTTTCATAATCGTTAAAATACGTCGTTGCAGTTGTTTTTCTTTATATGCGAATAGGTCGATACCTAAATTAAATTTGACCCATTCATAAAAATGCGTAAATTCTATCTCCATTGTTTCACCCTTATCATCCAATTCAATCGCTCACCTATTTCTTCTAAGTTACCAATCTCATCAATCACATGACTTTCAATCGCACGACGTGGCATACCAAATACGACAGAACTTTTTTGATCTTGTGCGATTGTGTAACCACCTAACTCTTTGATGACTCGTAAACCTGCCGTTCCATCATTACCCATACCTGTCAAAATAATGCCAACTAATTCTTTTTGATAGCACTGTGCAGCAGTTTCAAATAAATAATCTACTGCAGGCCTCACACCATGAACTTTAGCTTCTTCTGGACTACCTAACTTAATTCGACCATCCTCAAGTCTCAAGTGATGATTGCCCGGCGCAATATAGACCTTACCACCTTGAATGAGTTCGCTATCAACAGCCTCAACAACTGGAACTTGCGCTTCTTGATTAAGACGCTTTGAGAAAGATGTTGTAAAACCCGCCGGCATGTGTTGGACAATCAGTATGGGAATGCGTAAATCTGCAGGAATATATTTAATCAGTTGCATCAATGCGCGTGGCCCTCCAGTAGATGCTCCAATCACAATCGCACGAATTTTTTTTGGAAATACCGCCTCATTATTATCAGTTAATGGACTCTGAACTGATTTGGTCTCGGTCAATAGGACATTTGCTTTACTGATTGATTTTATCTTCAATTCTAACTCTGCAACAAAATCTGCTTCAATTTTTAATAAATTCTGTGGTTTTTCAATAAAATCCATCGCCCCTAGTTCTAATGAAGTAATCGTCATGTCTTCTCCAGAATGCGAACTAAGCATAATGACAGGAATATTGAAGCGTTCTTTAATAATTTTTAAAGTTTCTAAACCATTTAAACCTGGCATTTCAATGTCTAGCGTGATGACATCAGGTTGTTGCTTTTCAATCATCTTTAATGCGCTTTGACCATCACGAGCAATTCCGCAAACGTCTATCCCTTTTATCTGACTAATTTTATCTGATATTATTTTCCGCATAAATGCCGAATCATCGACGACAACTACTCGAATTGACATTAGTCCCACCTCGCTTATAATTCAATAATTTCTCGGTTAACCATTTTGACAGTCACTGTTAGGTCCTCTAAGTTAGCAAAAAATGATCGACCCATTGTACCTCCTACGTGACTAGCTAATAAGGGTATTTTCAAATCTTTTAGTGCAGTTTGCACAGCAATGACATTTCGTTCACCAATATTTTGTGTTTGAGCACCTTGATTGAAACTAAACATATTCGCACCGCCAGCAATTTTAGCAACAAGACGAGTACAACCATAGTTTTCCTTTAATTCAGTAACCATCTTGGGTAAAGCCAAATCTGCAAATTTTTCCACTTTAATTTCTGCTCGACCTTTAAACAAGTGACTATTTGGTAGCATAATATGACTCAAGCCACCGATTTTTTTATGCTTATCGTAGATAAAAACTGCGACACAAGAGCCTAAGCCCAACGTCTGGAGACTATCAGGTGCTTGTGCAATTTGATAATCTGAAATCCCAACTTTTTTTACTTCTGGCATTAACTTTCCGCCATTTCTACATCATCTAGCCCATCATCTGCAACTAAATTCTGACTATCTTTTAACGTTTTAATTGCTGTCAAGTCTAATTCTGTGATAATTGCGTCCGGTGTTTTGACAAATGATGCAATAAATTCTTTTTCAATCAATGATTCTTCCGAAACGTGTTCAAATTGATTATCATCAAAATCAACAATCCCTTGAATGTCATCGACTAGTAAGCAAAGTAAATCACCCGCTAAATTAGTAATAATATACTTACTGTCAGAAGTTATAGGACTTAATGTTAGAAAAAAACACTCAGCCAAATCAATGACTGGAAGTACTTGATTATTATACTTAATCACACCTAAAATAAACGCATCATGTTGTAATACTTTTGTTGGTTCTTCCCACTGAATAATTTTTTCAATTTGTTCAATGGGCAAACAAAATTTTTGGTTGTGGCTAATAAAAACGATTTGTTTTCTCATGTTGACCTCCAACATTTTATTAAACGATAGTCCAATGTATCAATCATACAATCAGACTATCGTTAGGTGTTATATCACTTATTTAATTTTAAAACTATTCGCTTGGAGATTTAGAATTTCAGTAATTTTTTCTAATTCTGCAATATTATTTGTAAATTCTTCCATTGTTGCTAGAATTT
Organism: Vagococcus penaei; assembly: GCF_001998885.1. NCBI lineage: Bacteria > Bacillati > Bacillota > Bacilli > Lactobacillales > Enterococcaceae > Vagococcus > Vagococcus penaei. The sequence continues at coordinate 2,172,518 of NZ_CP019609.1, read as the reverse complement.
CTTCTGCATTTGCCGAAACTTCTTCTGTACCGGCTGAGTTTTCTTCAGTGGAAGCTGAAATATTTTCAACAGCGAATAAGACTGTATCTTTTTGTGATTGCACACTCGCAATCAATTGATCGATACTATTAATTTCTAAAATAATTTCTTCAAATTTAGCAGAAACATCGTTAGTTGATTCAATTGCGCCATTAATAATTTCTGTTTGTTTCACGCCACCTTCATAAGAATCACTAACTTGTTCAACCATACTAATTGATTTTTCTTGAATTTTATTAATAATTTGTTCAATATCTTTCGTTGAAGTTGCACTTTGTTCTGCTAGCTTACGAACTTCATCAGCGACAACCGCAAAACCACGACCAGCTTCACCAGCACGGGCTGCTTCAATTGAAGCGTTAAGAGCTAATAAATTAGTTTGTGACGAAATATCAGTAATCACTTTGATGATTTGATTGATATTTTGAATCTCGCGGTTCATGTTGGTCATGTTTTCCGCTAGTTCACCCAATTTAGCGCGTTCAATTTCCCAATTTTCATGGACATCTTCCATTAATTGTGAATTATTAGTATTTAATTCAGTAGCTCTCGTGGCACCATTAGTCATTTCGACTGCTGACTGATGAATCACGTCAATTGTTTCACCTAATTGATTCATTTCGCTAACTGTATTTTCCGCATCGATTGCTTGCGAGCTTGTCGCTTGTGCAATTCCTGTAATCGTCTCTGATACTTCTTCAGTTGCTGAATTAGTTTGTTTAGAAATTTCAGCTAGGGAAACGGTCATTTCTGAAATGCGATCGCTCTCCATTTGAATTCCTTCAATTAATCGACCAAAACCAAAAATCATACGGTTATAAGCTGTCACAATACGATGAATTTCATGACCATCTTCTTTGATTGAACCATCCCCAATCAGTTTTTTCATACCAGGAATTTTGATTAACCATTTTAATTTATCGTCAGAATCACCTTTGAAACTCTTGATTTCAGCTGTTAAGTCACCTTCACTGGCTCTTTGGAAAGCATTTACTAAGGTTTGCGCAATTTGGACTACAATACGTCCTAATAAAATGGCGAAAATAATAGAAATTACCACAATTAATACTAAAACATATATTGAATTAGTTAAGATTTGCTTTTGATCAGCTCTTAATTCATTCGGTTCAACAACAGATTGAATTAGCATACCATGAGAATTTTTTCTAAAGTAAATTTCGCCAACACCTTTAGATTCAACATAACCAGAGTTACCTTTCTTCATAATTTGTTTATACTCACTGTAACTACTGATATCTTCACCAATTTCCTTCTTTAATGGTGAAGCTAAAATTGTACCATCCATTGTCGATAGAATAACACGACCCGTCCGACCAATTTTAGTTGTTTGAATCATTTGTGAAATACGAGGAAAATTCATGTCAGCTGATAGTACACCAAGAATTTTCCCATTTACTTTTATTGCCTGCGATACCATTAATACCATTTCACCTGAATTCATATCTTTTATGGGTTTAGACCAATTCAACTTGTCGGGATTAGCAATAGCTGCTTTATACCAGGGACGCTGTGAATATTGTGATTCAGGATTATCACGTGATAAGCTAGATATCAAATCTTGTTTACTTGGTGCAAAATAAAGTTCAACAATATTTGGATTTGCTTTTTGTGTTACTTCTAGAATATCACGAATTTTTTCACGATCTGCTACCTTTGTAATTGGTTGCTTCAAGGATGGTTGTACCGATATCATCTTAACAGTATTAGCGACGCTATCTTCTACGTTTTTAATTGTATTATACATTTCATCTACTTTATTTTTTTCTTCTACCTGAACCCGCTCACTAACTAACTTAGTCATTAAATTCAAATTTATTCCCAACGTCACTAAAACAGGTAAAATCGTCATTACTAAAACCGTAATAATAATCTTTGGCCCTAAGGACTTCTGTCTATTCTTGTTCTTTTTCATTTCATTAATCCCCTTTCAATTACTCTCCTTTTTTATCTAAGAAAGCTGATACTACAAGGTATATTATCGGTAAAATTAACCAGATAATTAAGATTAAATAAAAAAAATATCTTGGTAATCATTTTCTCGACCATACGTCCCCTGTTCTTCATCACGAATAATTTGCCCAGCATGCATTTCAATCACACGATTTTTGAGCGTGTTGACCAATGTACTATGGTGGGTTGCCATTACAATTGTCGTTCCTTGTTGATTAAGCTGAAAAAAATTCGTGAGACGTCAACAGCCGATTTATCATCAAGGTTAGCTGTTGGCTCATCGACTAATAATAATTTAGGCTGATTGACAATCGAGCGAGCAATAGCAACCTTTTGCTGTTGTCCTTGTGATAATTCATGTGGGTACAATTTTTTTGCGTGACTCATACCAACTTGTTCCAATACTTGCTCCACCAAGTATTTAATGTCTTTAGAACGGACATCTAACGCACGAAGAACATAAGCAATATTTTCAAACACCGTCTTTTGTTCCATTAGCAAAAAGTCTTGCTTAACAATCCCTATTTGTCTTCGGTATAAGTGAATTCTTCTAGGTGCTAATTTTGACAAATCCGTATTACCAATTTGAATTAAGCCCTTAGTTATCTGTTCTTCAACAGTTAATAATTTTAAAAATGTCGATTTTCCTGCACCACTTGAACCAACTAAATAAACAAATTCCCCTTGATTAATCTGGCAATTAATCTGCTTTAGCGCCCATTCCTCATGAGTTGTTTCATATTTTTTATAGACATTTTTCATTATTATCATATATGATGGCTCACTTTCGAAAAATTACTTCTTAAATTCGTTAATTCGTTGCATCATCTCATCTGTCGCTTGTAACACTTTAGCATTCATTGAATAGGCACGTTGTGTCACAATCATATCCGTCATTGAACTCGCTAAATCAACTGTCGAATTTTCTAAAAATCCTTGATTAATTTGTGGGTTTTGTGCTTGTACGACATTCAAACCATCTGGTATCCGATATTTATTATCACCAGTTGCTACTAATTGACTAGGATTATCTACTGTGAAGACCGGGATTTGACCAACAGTTTGACCACTAATAACAATCATCCCATTCGTGCCAATAAACGGTTTGCCTCCCTGTGGCCATTCGCGCGCTGGAACTAAGTAGTTAACATCTAATTTTTCACCGCTAGCTAGTTGTAGTTCACCACTATTATCAAGTGAAAAAGCCCCATCTCGCGTTAATAATCGTTCACCATTACGTCCAGTTACACTAAAAAATCCGTCACCAGCTAAAGCTAAGTCAAATGGTTGCTTGGTTTCGGTTAACCCACCTTGAGCAAAATTGATATTGTTTTGATCAACTTGCAAACCACGATTAGTATTACCAACTAAACCAGCCGTCATCGGGACTTCTGTGGGTTCCAAATTGTTAACTAATAACTCTTGAAAAGCTCCATCTTTTTGTTTAAATCCAATTGTATTAACATTTGCAATATTGTTAGCCGTAATATCTAAATTCTTTTGTAAACCATTTAATCCAGATTGACTAATATATAATGAAGTATTGACTGTCATCTTTTCCCCTCCTATACACGGCCAATTTGAGTTGTCGCATAACCTAGCGTCTCATCCGATGCGTGTAAAGCTTTTTGATTTGTTTCAAACTGTCTAGCCATTTCAATTAATTGTGTCATTTGGTCCACCATATTAACGTTAGATCCTTCTAATGAATTTTGACTAGTCACACTTTGAGTATCAACCATCCCATCTTCACCTGACACGTAAAGAGTTTGACCTACACTTTGCATGGCTTCCGGATTATTGAAACGTGTTAGCTGAAAGGCAGGTGGCGCTTGATTAATTGTTGTGGCATCAATCGGTTGTCCATTTTGACCTAGCACAAGAAATCCTTGTTGTGTCACCAACTGATTTTGCTCATTAACCGTAAAATTTCCATTCCGTGTGTAGACTGTCTGACCATTATCTAATTGAATATTAAAAAAACCATCACCAACAATTGAGAAATCAGTTTTACGTTGTGTCTGTTTAATGCCACCTTGCTCAGTCTTTTGGTAAACCAAGTCAAGTTCATTCCCAAAAACAAAATTACCAATATTATTTTGTTCATCTAAATTGGGACCACCTTGAAAATTAAACATCGGTACTGCGTCTTTCGTCCGTTGTGTCATGCCTTGTGCGCGATAACCTGGAGTATTGGTGTTTGCCACATTACCACTGATATTTTCTTGGCGTTTTTGTAAAATATCTAAACTATTACGCAAGGTATCCATACTTCGAATCATACTATTCATCCTCCATTAATTGCTTTAATTGACTGATTATTTTCCCATGCAACTGCGATACTCGTGGTACTGAAATTTCTAAAACCTCTGCAATTTCCTTCAACGTTAACTCCTCAACGTAATATAGATTCAAAATTAATTGGTCGCGTTCTTTTAAAGTAGAAATAGCATGACTGAGACTTTCCTTCGCTTCAGCTAAAAATAATTTATCATCTGCTGAAACTAACGATTCATCTTGAATCATATCTTTTAATTCCGTTGCATCTCCTTGATTGTTAAAGAGGGTATCTTCCAATGAGATATTAGCCAAATGATGCAAAGTATCATAGATGACGCTTAATTGTTTGGCGCTAATTCCCATCTCTCGACAAATTTGTTGATCCGTCGCTTCTTTTTGATACTCACTTTCAAGCTTCTCCTTTGCTTGATAATACAAATTCAACTGATCCATACGACTTCTCGACACTTTTGACGTTTTTCTCACTTCATCAATGATAGCTCCTTTAATTCGAATGCGAGCATAAGACTCAAACGGTACTTGCTTAGAAGCATCAAACTTTTTTAACGCGTCCATTAATCCGATAACACCAATATTAAACAAATCATCTTGTTCATACTCTTTGTTTTTAATGGTGATGCGATTGACCACACGTCGAACTAATGGTAAGTACCTAATGATTTCTTCTTCATAACTCATTTCATACATCTAATCAACCCTCATCTCCGCTAGTGCTCTTATTTTAAAGCAAATTACTCTTGATTCATTGGAATAGTCAAAATACCACAAGTTTCAATCGGGATTTCATTTGGTATTTCATTTAGTGATAAAACGCCAATATCAGGAAAATTATAAGAAATTAATTTCTTGATAATTAATCGATTATTAGGTGATGCTAATAAGACGTGTGTGATACCTTCTGATAGTAGACGACTATGCACGTCATTTAAGCTGTCAAAAAGTGCTGTGATGATATCAGGTTTTAAAATTGGAATTGAGCCACTAGCCGTCTTTTGAATGTTTTTGCTAATAATATCTTCAATTTCCGGATGCACAGTGACAACATTTAGAACCTGATCTTCTGTTAGATATTGCTTAACAATCGTTCGTTTTAAAGCTTGGCGAACATGTTCTGTTAAAATTTCCGAATCTTTTGTCATCGTGCCATAGTCAGCTAGTGTTTCTAATATCGTCACTAAATCATTAATAGGAATTTGTTCTTTTAATAAGTTTTGTAGAACTTTTTGGACCTCACCTAAGCGCATAATATCAGGAATTAACTCATCAATAACAACATTATAACGATCTTTAATTCCTTCAAGTAAAGCTTTCACTTCTTGGCGACCAAGTAACTCAGCCGTATGATTAAAGATAACTTCTTTTAAATGTGTTGCGATCACTGTCACTGGTTCTACAATGGTCATTCCATGTAAATCTGCAAACTCTTTATCTTCTTCATCAACCCATAGTGCATCTAAACCAAAAGCTGGTTCTTTAGTTGGAATACCAGTGAGCGTAATATCCTCAGAATCTGGATTAATGACTAAAAATTTATTAGGATAAATATCACCGCGTGCAACTTCATTACCTTTGATTTTAATGCAATAATCATTCGGTCCTAATTGCAGATTATCACGAATCCGAATCGGTGATAGTAGCACACCCAATTCATGCGCACATTGCTTACGAATGGTTACAATTTGTTTCATCAAGCTATTATCGAGTGAATCATCAGTCATTGAGATAAGTGCATACCCAATTTCAATTGAGATTGGTTCCACCTGAAAGGAAGCGACACTATCATCTTCTTCTAATTCACGTTCTTTTTGTTGAAGTGCTAGTGCTTGACGTTCTTCAACAGCCCGTTTTTTCAAATTAGTATCCTTCTCTTTTAACTTGTAGCCAATAAAAGCGCAAGCCATAGCTATGATTAGAAAAGGAATTTTAGGAAATCCTGGTACTAATGCCATCAACACTAAAACGGTCGCTAAAATCCACATAATCATAGGATTTTTGAATAAGTCCCCTTGAATAGAACCACCGAACGTTTTATTATCACTAGAACGTGTCACAATAATACCGGATGATACAGAAATTAGTAATGAAGGAATTTGACTAACCAGACCATCCCCAATCGATAATTTACCGAATTGACTTAGTGACTCTCCCATAGGCATACCTTGCCCAATTGAAAAAATTAAAATCCCACCAATTAAGTTTATTAGGGTAATAATAATCCCTGCAATCGCGTCTCCTTTGACGAATTTACTTGCACCATCCATCGCCCCAAAAAAACTCGCTTCGCGTTGTAATTCTTCACGACGTTTTTTAGCTTCATCTTCTGAGATAAGGCCTGCATTTAAATCAGCATCAATTGCCATTTGTTTTCCTGGCATCGCATCTAATGTAAAACGCGCCGACACTTCTGATACTCGCCCAGCACCATTTGTCACAACAATAATTTGGACAATTGTAATAATAATAAACAGTACTGCTCCCACAATGTAATTATTTCCTGTCACGACATTCGCAAAGGCATCAATCACATGGCCAGCATTTCCTTGTGTCAAGACTAAACGTGTTGACGAGATATTTAAGCCTAAGCGGAACATGGTGGTGATTAAGAGTAATGTTGGAAATGTTGAAAATTCTAACACTCTTTTTGTAAAAAGCGTAATCAATAAGATATTGATCCCAATTGTTATATTCACAATAATTAAAAAATCTAACAGTAGGCTTGGAAGCGGAATGATAATCAAACCAATAACAGCTACCACTATGAATGACACAATTAAATCAGAATAATCAACATTTTTTAATTTGGCTTTTAATGAATAATCCTTCACGAGCATGGTCCCCTTTTTTTACAATACTACCTACTGCAACTACTTAAATTTTATGTTTACTTTCTGCATTCATGCGGTATACCAACGCTAAGACTTCTGCGATAGTTTCATACATGGCAATTGGTACTGGTTCTAAGACACCTGTTTCTTTGTATAGTTGACGTGCCACAGGTTTATTTTCAATAATTGGAATCTGATATAATTTAGCTTCTTCGCGAATCTTTTGCGCCATCAAATCTGCTCCTTCGGCAATTACCATTGGGGCAGCATCAGTCGCTCGGTCATATTTAATTGCAATCGCTAAATGTGTCGGGTTCGTAATAACAACCGTCGCATCCTTAACATTTTTTACGCCACCAACCATTTTATGATATAACGCCTTACGTTGCGATTTAACATGAGGATCTCCCTCTTGTTCCTTATATTCATCTTTAATTTCTTGTTTAGACATTCGTAATTTTTTAGTGAATTTATACCGATTATAAACATAATCAGCCACACCTAAGACAAGAAGAAGAAGTGTTAATTTAATGCTCAAGCGCTTGATAAAAGCTAAAACAAAAGTAAAAATATGTTCCACTCCAACTTGACTTAAATTAATAAAATCAGTTAATGATCCTGTAATTTCTAAATAGGTAATATAAAAAATCGCTATTAATTTTAAAATATTTTTAATTAGGCCGAAAATGGCTTGTGAACTAAAAATATTTTTAAAACCAGAAATTGGATTTAACTTTTTTAAGTCAAATTTAATTGCTTCACCAGTGAATAAAAATCCCACTTGAACAAAACTTGCTAAAAAATTTGCTAAAAAACCTAATGCTAAAAATGGACCAATTAAAATTAAGCAAGCTATCATACTTTGAAACCCAATAACAGCCACATTATTTTCAAAACCATCTAAGGCAAAATTCTTTGCAAAACTGCTCGTTAATAATTTAAATGAATAATTAGCAACAAATTCCCATAAAGGAATAAAGACTAGTGTAAAAACAGCAAAACTAGCTGCTGAGACTAGCTCTTGACTCTTTGCAATGTCACCTTTTTTCCGCGAATCTCGCAAGCGCTTAGGGGTGGGCTTTTCTGTTTTTCCATCTTTTTCTGACATTCGCCCTCACCTCACCCGGAAATAGATTGAATAAATTCTTGTAAATATCGCTGAATTGTTGGCAATAGATGCTGCACTTGGTCAAAAAGACTTGGTAATAATGCCAACATGAATAATAGTGTGACAAAAATTTTAAATGGCAGTCCAATCATCAAAACGTTAATTTGTGACACACTACGTGAAATAATTCCTAAGACAACATCCACAATCAATGCGACAATTAACATTGGTGCAGCCAACATTAGTGCCAGCTTAAATGATTCACCAAATAACATAATAGTTCCATTAATTGCCCCAGAATTAATATTATACGTGCCTAAAGGTATGGCTCGAAAAGAATTGATTACTGTTTGCAAAATGATTAAGTGAAAATCAGTCATAAAAAAAACTGCCAAGCCTAACCAATAGTAAAATCTTCCATAATTAGAAGCTTGAACACCCGAGGATGGGTCGTAAATCATCCCCATCGAAAAACCAACTTGAAAATCGATTAATTGACCAGCCATCTCAATTGCCGAAAACAAAATTTGAGTTATAAAGCCCATTGATAAACCAATTAATATTTCTTTGATAACTAATAAATATAATAGAAATAAATTATTCTCTATAGTCACTGGCTCCATCGTTTCAATTACCAACAACGCGAGACCTAGAGATAGCATGATTTTAACTAATTTTGGCATATTACGAAATGAAAAACCTGGTGAAGTCACCATGAATGCCGTTAATCGCGTAAAAATTAAAATAAATGTTACAAAGACGTCTGTCACATTATCACCCACTTTATAATGTTGAAATAATGCTAAACAGTGATTTTGTAAACTCTAATAATGTATTTAACATAAAGTTCCCTAAAACAATTAATCCTACAAAAACTGCTAACAATTTTGGTACAAAACTTAATGTTTGCTCTTGTAGCTGTGTTGTCGCTTGTAAAATACTAATCACCAAACCCACTACCATCGCAATAATTAAAATTGGACCTGCAATTAAAATAATTTTCATATAGGCTTCATGGATTACATCTAATACCATTTGTACGGTCATTTTTATCTCTCCTATTGAAATCCTCTGACTAAACTTTCGACAACTAAATACCATCCATCTACGAGTACAAATAAAAGTAACTTAAATGGTAATGAAATCATAACCGGAGATAGCATAAACATCCCCATCGACATGAGGATACTCGAGACCGCCATATCAATAACTAAAAATGGTAAAAAGATTAAAAATCCAATACTAAAAGCAGTTCGTAATTCACTAATCAAAAATGCTGGAATAACAACTACTAGTGGTAATGATTCTGGATTTTTTGGTGCTTTTGTACCCGAATTTTTAACAAATAATTCTAAATCTTTTTCACGCGTTTGTTTGAGCATAAATTGTTTAATCGGTTTTTCAGCTTCTTTAATTGCTTGTACTTGGGTGATTTCATCTTTCATTAACGGTTGAATGGCATTTGCATTTACGTCATTATAAACTGGTCGCATAATAAAGAAAGTTAAAAACAAAGCAATCCCTAGTAAAACTTGATTAGGTGGTGTTTGTTGTGTTCCTAGAGAACTACGAACAAAAGACAATACCATGATAATGCGGGTAAATGAAGTTGTTAAAATTAATAACGTCGGTACTAATGTTAGTACAGTCATTAAAACAAATAATTTAATCACATCTGATGAGCCATCATTACCTGATAATTTATTTAACGTATTCGTCATTTCATTGACACTCACTGCAGATACTTGGTCAACCCATATAAACAAACTAATGACTAACATCACGAAACTAGTAGCGGCTATCTTTCTTTTCATGGTTGTTTCCTCTTTCCAACAAAACTAATGACCTTTTGCAAGACAGATTGACTAGTTTGCTTATATTGATTCATTTGTAACTCCCGTGTCTTTTCCGCTTGTTTTTGAGCCGCCAAAATTTCTTGAACTTCATCATCTGTCAGCTCTTTCATCATACTAATTTTGTCTTGACCAACACTCATCAAATAATAGGTCTGACAAACCTTGGTAATACAAAGACTAGTTTCTTTCCCAATTTGATTTTTCTCAATAATTTGAATGTGCTTGCCCTGATTTTTTGTCCACTGACTCATGTATTTGATTGTAACTTTAGCAATCACTAAAACAACAATCAAAAAAAACAAACTTTTCAAAATGTAAAAAATACTCGACACTTAGATACGTCCTTTCTAATTATCAATCAAGTACCTAATGTTATTCCGCACTAGGCACTTGATATATCCCCTACTGAATGACTAAATTAGTGATAAACACTTCTTTAACTAATTCAGAACCGACTGCTTCATTAATTGTTCCCTTTAATTCTTCTTTTAACGACTCAATCCCTTTAGCATCATTCAAAATGCTTTCAGATTGTTTTTTACGTAAAACATTCACGACACTATCACGAATAACATCTTTATTTTTTTCAATTGCTTTGGCTTCGTCTTCATTTTCTGCTAAAAGTGATAATTGAATTTTAATGTATGGTGACTGGCCCTTCTCTCCTTTAGCTAGGTTGGTTAAAAATTCGTCTAAAGGAACGGTTACTGCGTCATTAGCAATCTTACTATTTTTATTTTGGCTAACTTCTTTAACAGCCGTCTTATGTGTTAATAAATTTCCTATTACTGTCCCACCAGTTGCTGCAACTAAACCAACTACTAACACGATAATAATTAATAATGGTGTTTTACTTTTTGGTTTTTTGTCTTCTTTAACGGTTTCATCAACATTTTTCTTTTTCATTTTTATTTACTCAATGACTCCTTTCATTGTAATTCACTCAATAGACTGATTAAGGTTAACCAATATCAAAACGTTCCCTATGAACCTGTTGGTGATAAACTAAAAATAAATTAGCAACTTTTTCTGGAGATTCTTTCACCATTAATGTCGTCCCATCGACAAGTGTAATGATTGTATCAGGAGATGCTTCAATACGTGCTAGTAATGAGCAATTCAAATAAAATTTAGTATTATTTAACATAGTTAACTCAATCATTTTTTTCTCCTTTAATAATTACCATCAGTCTAACGTTTTAAGTTAATTAATTCTTGTAACATCTCATCAGACGTTGTAATACTTCTAGAATTTGCTTGATACGCGCGACTAGCGATAATCATTTCTGTAAATTCATTGGCTAAGTCAACATTAGATCCTTCTAAAGCACCTTGAATCATTTTTCCAGATCCATCCGTTCCAGGAACAATCACGTTAGCTTCGCCAGAGTTATTCGTTGCCACATAATTGTTATTTCCTGTTTTTTCTAAACCTTCCGCATTCGCAAAAGTGGCAATTTGAACTTGTCCTAGAACATAGGTTTCATCATTACTATACTTACCTGTAACTAGACCAGTTGAGTCAATGCTATAATTCACCAAGTTAATTGTCTGGCCAGCATTATTAGGATCTGGAATCGTTTGTTGGATTTGTGTTGGTACAAGTTGTCCATTAGTTGCCATGGATGTCGCTAAATCAAAATTAGCATCATATAAAACAGGTTGACCAGTTGCTGTTCCTCGAGACATTACCTTAAACCCATTAGCAGTTACTAACGTACCATCTGCATCTAAACTAAATGATCCGTCACGTGTATAGTAACTTGTTTCATCTGTGTTACTACTTCTTAAAATAAAGTAACCTTTATTATCTAACGCAAAATCTAAATTACGACCAGTCGTTTGTGGTGCACCGATTCCCGTCATAGTATCAATCGCCCCAACTTTAACACCTAAGCCAACTTGGCGGGCATTCATCCCACCTAAACCAAAATCGTTAGGTCCTTGAGCATTGGCTTCTGTTTGACTCATAATATCTTGAAATCTTACCCGGCCTGCTTTAAAACCAACCGTATTAACATTTGCAATATTATTTGAGACCACATCCATTTTCGTTTGTAAACTCTTCATTCCACTAACACCTGAATATAATGATTTAAGCATTGTTTCTCTCCCCTTACGATTAATTTATTTAGCTAATTCTGTTATTTGGCTCATTAAATAATTTTTACCAGCGACTTTAATGGTGGGAATACCACCTAAAAACTTCACACCATCAATTGTTCCAGTGACGGTTTGATTGTCATCAGTCATTAAGGTTACAGTTTGACCAATCATAGTTATTGCTTGCTGCTGTTGTGCCATGAGCATGGTATGCTCCATATTAGTTCCTAACTCTTTTAGTTGTTCCAATGTCGTAAATTGGACAAGTTGCGAAATATAATCTGTATTGCTTCCTCCGCTACCACTTTCTCCACCTAAAGATGGATTACTCATCGTAGCTGCTAGAATTTTTAAAAAGTCATCCATTTTAATATCTGACCCACTACTGCGTTCTTTTTGTGCAGTCATTTCTGCTTGCTGCATTTGGGTTCTTCCCATTGGTGAAAATGAATTAATGTCTGCCATACTGTCAACTCCTTTAAACTAAGATATCGATTCGTTCACTTTCGACTACGGTATTAGTCTCAGCTTTTTCACTTGATTCAGTATATTTACCATTGCTAAGTGTTGCATGAGATTGAAATTTTTGATGTCGATGTTCTTGTTGTTGACGAGAAAATTCACCACTAAAATCAAACGTTAGTTGTTGATTTTGACTAACTGATTGAACAATCTCGACTTTTTCTAGTTGAATATTTTGTTTACTTAAATTTTGCTCTAAAACAGGTAAACTTTTTTCAAATAAATGTTTAACTTGCTCAGAGCCTACCATCAATTTTGCCGAAATTTTGCCATCCGTCATTTGTAAATGAATGTCAACTTGACCCAATTTTTCAGGATGTAAGACTAGTTTCATGACACTTTTTTGTCCATCAGCTAATGTCTGATGCTGAGCAACCAATTGTTTTTCTAAGTTACTTAAATTCTGCTGTTGAAATTGAAACACTGCTGTTCGGTCACTGACTGATTTTAAAATGTAACTATCACTCAACTTAGCAAATTGTTGCGGTTGTTTCGTAACATTTAATTGATCTTCTATAAAAATATTGTTAGAGAACTCTTTTTCATTAACTGATGTCGGTGACATTTTTGCATCACTTAGCATTGGACTTTTTAATATTTGTGTTGGAAAACGACCAACACTTTCCAGAGATAAACTAGGAAGCTCATCTACTGATTCTGATACTGGTTGCGAATTAGTGGTTTCCGGTAATTCTTTTGGTACAGGACTAGATGCTATTAAAAACTCCAATACTTGGCCATCTTTTGTCGTTCCTTGTAAAATATTTACCGTACTTTGTTTGTCAACAAGTAGTTTATCGGACTGACCGATAGAAGTAATAGCTGTTGTTATTTGACCTTCTTTTATAACAATATCAACTACTTCACCATTTGTTGTATCTCCTGCAACTTCAAGTAACTTAATTAATTCTTCTAAAGATACTGTTGGGATAGTAACCAAATCATCTACTACTTGTTGTCCATCCACAGGTAACAATACGTTAACCTGGGTTCCATCATCTAGTATGCCATTAAATGCTCGTAAGACTTGAGACACATCAGGATCAACCAACTTTTGATTCGTTAGTAAGGAATGCGTGTTTATTTCTTTAGGCGATTGAGTTAAATTAGTTTGACCCGTTATCTTAATAAACTCTCCATTTACTACTGAATCACTTGCCATTCGATAGATAGCCAGTTTATTTTTGGTTTCCACTGGTTCGCTTTGTTGAGTTTCATTAGCTAGTCCATCTTGATGATGACTCGATTCGTTATCCGAATCAACTAAGGTATTATCGAATGTTTTTTTATCTAAGACTTTATTAAATAAAACTGTATCGGTTTTAGACGAATCATTTGGTATAGTCGTTTTCTTTACATCTACCACTTTTTCAACATTCATTATCGTTCACCCCCTCATGCTAATAATAATTTGCTCCAAATCGTAACGTTCCCATTTCATCCAACTCTTTTTGCTCTTCTTTTTTATATTGCTCTTGGTAGCTAGCTAATTGTTTTTCTTTTAACTTTTCAATCATTTTGCGATTTTTTTGTTTATCTAGTAGTACATCCAGTTCTTCAATAACTTGTTGATTAATTTTCTCAACTTCTTTAGCTTGGAGTACAATCTGTTCATCTAAGAAGTTTTGATATAAGTACTGCATTCTTAAACTATTGATATTAGAAAAATTTTGCGTATTATGTTTCATCTCATGACTAGCTTTTTTAAAGTGTTCAAGTTTTGATTCCTCAGCCATTTGCAATGCTTTTTTTTCTAAGAAACCTTTTTTTGCAACATCTTCTTCTGATTGTCTAACAGTTAAAACTTTTTCCATTGTAAATTTATAAGCTTTCACAAGGTCCCCTCCCTACAATCACCATTTTCTTGTCGCTTGAAAAATCGTCTTGAGCTGTAATACTGTCTCATCATAGCTCATTGGCTCATCTGTTTTTTTGCCTTAAAAAATTGACAATTGAGGGATTTAGTTCCAAGGCTTGATCAATTTTAAGATTACTTCCAATTTTGTAAGCCCCAATATCAATCAAATCTTTTGATTCGGTATAAATTGCCATATTTTCTTTGAGCAAACCTGCCAATTCTTGGTGTTCGCGACTAACAATACTTTTCATGAGCCGACTTAAACTTTGTTGCACATCTATAGCTGGATAATGATTTTCCGAAGCTATTTTTCTTGATAACACGATATGACCATCTAGAATTCCTCGAACAGCATCAGCGATTGGCTCATTCATATCATCGCCTTCAACTAATACTGTATAGAAGGCTGTAATAGAACCATGTTCTGACATACCACTACGCTCTAATAGTTTAGGGAGTTGCGTAAATACTGATGGTGTATAGCCTTTTGAGGTTGGTGGCTCCCCTGTTGCCAAGCCAATCTCACGTTGCGCCATAGCAAAACGTGTCACTGAATCCATCATGAGCACTACTTTTTTTCCTTGATCACGATAATACTCAGCAATTGCCGTGGCAACATATGCACCTTTCAAACGAACTAATGGCGGTTGATCCGAGGTTGCGCAAACGACGACTGATTTTTGATAGCCTTCCGGTCCTAAGTCATTTTGAATAAATTCTGTGACCTCACGACCACGTTCTCCAATGAGGCCAATCACGATAACGTCCGCTTGACAGTTTCTAGCAATCATGCCGAGTAGCGTACTTTTCCCAACACCACTTCCGGCAAAAATCCCCATACGCTGACCTTCTCCAACTGTCAGTACTCCATCAATCGCACGAACTCCGGTGCTCATAACTTTTTCAATTGGTTTTCTAGTAAATGGATTTGGCGCATCCCTATTAACATCATAGTGTTGACCATTCTGTAATTCTCCATCTGTCAAGATACGGCCTAATCCATCTAGCGTTTTACCTAATAGATTATCACTCAGCTCTAGTTTTAAAGCCTGCTTGGTTGGTCTAACTAAACAACCTGGTCCAATTCCATCCAATTCATCTAAAGGCATTAATAAAACCGTTTTGTTAATAAAACCAACGACTTCAGATAAAACTTTTTTGTTGGTCTTTTTTATTTCAATTTCGCAAATTTCCCCAACAAAAACGTTCAAACCTTCTACTTTAATAATTAAGCCAACAACTTGAGACACTTTTCCTAATTGTAAATAGTAAGCTGTTTCTTTCAACTTTTTTTTATAGCTTTGAAAATCAAGGTCTAACAAACTAATCCACCCCTTCAGCTAATAAATCAGCTTTCATCCGATTTAATTGGTCTGAAATAGTTAAATTTAGTACATCAAAGTCAGTTTCAATTAGACAATCATATCGTTCTAAAGTTGAATCCGCTATGACGCTATAAGAAAAATCATTTGACTCCGTTTTGAGCTCTTCTAGAGCTTGTAATGTCACCTGATACATTTCTTTAGAAACAAAAACTGTTACAAAGTTATCTTTTTTTTCTAACTGTTTAAGGAAAGGCTCTAATAAAGTATAAATTTGCTTTTCAGAGAGTGCCAATTCTTTATTGATAACAGTTTCAGCCATTTGACAAGCTAAATCGACTAGCTCGCCCTTTTTATCTTGTTGATAACTAAAAATCTCTTTTTCAACTTGTAAATGAAGTTTATGAGCTTCATCAACCAAAACTTGAGATTCGTCTTTACCTTGCTGAAATCCTAAAGCTTGTCCATGTTTAAATCCAGCAGCTTCTCCTTTCTCAAATCCTTTTTGCTCAGCACTCTGTTTTAAGTCTTCAATCTCCTGTTGTACATTAGTAAGTATTCTGGAGCGTTCTTCAGCTAATTTTTGACGAAACTGTGTCTTCTCTTTTTCCAACTCTTTCTGAAATAATTGCTGTAAGTTTTGGCGTTCTATTTGTAATTCTTCTAACATTTTTTCTCGATCTTTAAAAAAATCATGCTCATATTGTTTGAGTCGTGCTGATGACTGATGACCATTTAAGCAATCATCACTCATCACACTAGCTTTTTTTTGTGGCATAATCGTTTCTATTTTACGAATTTTGATATCTGAAGAAGTTACATCATCTGGTTTGATTAATTTACGAGATGACTGCATCTTGATCCCCTCTTCCGATATAAATTTCACCTTGTTCATCTAAACGGCGAATAACAGCAACAATACTTTGTTGTGCTTCTTCGACTGCTGATAAACGTGCAGGCCCCATAAACTGTAAATCTTCTTTCAATGTCTCAACTGAACGCGAACTTTGATTACTATAAATAAATTCTTTAATTTGATCTGATGCACCTTTCAAAGCGAGTACCAATACATCATGATTCACTTCACGTAAGACTTTTTGGACATCTCCTCTATCCAGACCAACAATATCTTCGAATGTAAATAGATTTGATTTGATTTCTTCTGACAACTCTGGCTGACGTTTTTCTAAATCGCTGATAATATTTTTCTCTGTACTTCTGCCAACTGAGTTTAAAATTTCTACCAACGTATTTACGCCACCAACATTTTCTGTCTTACTTTCTAACGTATTCGAGAATTTATTTTCAATAACCTTTTCAATTCTCTCAATAACAACCGGTGAGGTGCTACCAATTGTCCCGATTTTTTCAGCAATCTCTGTTTGTCTTTCACTTGGAAATTGCGATAAGACTTGTGCGGCTTTATCAGGTTGCATATAACATAAAATTAATGCAACAGTCTGCGAGTGTTCGCCTAAGAGTAAATTGACTAACTGTTGGGTATCAGCTTTTCTTGCGATATTAAATGGTCGCTCACGCAATTGAATTTGATTCAATACATCGATAACTTCCTTCGCTTTTTGTGAACCTAAGGCTTTATTCAATAAATCAATGGCATAATCAATCCCACCATCTATAACATGGTTACGTGCTGTCGACATCGTAATGAATTCACTAACAACTTGTTCACGTTCCTCAATACTGACATAATCAATATTAGCAATTTCATAACTCACTTTTTGAATATAAGTTTCTGGTAATAATTTCATAATTTGTGCAGCAGCTTCTGACCCTAATGAAATTAAAAGTAAGGCTGCTTTTCTAGTTCCATCTAATGTTTCCATATTCTGCCACCTACTTTTCTTTCATCCAAACTTTAATCAACTCTGCAGCTAATTCTGGATTAGATTTAGCATATTCTTTTGCTTTATTTTCAGCTGTTAGTGATTCATTTTGTGCATCGTCTATCTTTTCTTGACGTGTTTGTATCAATGTGTCAAGTGGATCTTCTACCAAACCAGTATCGTCTACAACTAAATCAACCTTCTGTCCTAAATCAATTGGTTCAACTAAGTCAGCTTCACGTTTTTGTTTCACTCGACGACGAATTAACCAAATAATGAGTGGTGTAATAACTGCAAGTATTCCACCTAGAGCTAGCCAAATCCAATTTGTTTGAAGCATTTCCATAACACCGTTCATTTCAACAACATCACCCTCTACTTCTTCAGGTTCTTGTGCAAAATTCATTCCTTGGATAGTCACATTATCACCACGCTCACGATCAAAACCAATAGCTGATTGGACAATTTGTTCTAAACGTTGTCTTTCGACATTTGACACGTCACCATTAATAAGAACTGATGCTGTAATTTTCTTAACTGCACCAGGTGCCCCTAATACTTTGACTGTTTCTGTGTCTACTTCATTATTGACGCTACGATTAAATGTTTTGCCATCATTATTATTATTTCCAACGACATTTTCAACATTATCATTGACATTGCCACCTTGAACTTCTTGACGATTAATTTGGTTTCCAGTTGCTTGAACATTTTCACTACGAATTTTAGTATCACCATATGTGACCGTTGTTCGTTCAATTGAGTCAAAATCAAGTTCGGTATTAACCGATACTTTTACTTTATCCGGATCAAATACTGCACTTAATAAAGTCAGCGTTTTTTCCTCTAAAGATTTCTCATAATCCGATTTAATTGCTTGGTACTTACTTACTAAATCAGTTGCTGTAGCTTTATTACTAGTATCTAAAAAGGAAGATAGTGTATTTCCTTTGTCATCAACAATTTTAATATTTTTCAATGGTAAGTTCTCAACTGCACCTGACGTTAAATTCGCTATACCGCTAATGACTGTATCACTTAACTTGGCTGTCGGTTCTAACGTCAAAACAATTGAGGCGCTTGCTTCTTTATCTTTTTCTTCAAAAATACTTCGATCAGGCAATACCAACATAACTTTTGCTTTTTTAACTGAATCAAGTGATTCAATTGATCGCTCTAGTTCGCCAGTAACTGCTCGTTGATACATAATTTTACGATCTTCGTCTGTTGTCATCATGCCTTTATCATCAAAAATTTCAAATCCTGTTGATTGACTTGGCAACTTATTTTCAACAGCTAAATCAATTCGTGCTTTATCAACTTGTGTTTCGTCAATGAGTATTTTAGTTCCATTATTTTCTAATTTGTATTTAATATTTTTTGATTCTAAATTTTCAATAACTACGCCAGACTCTGCCTCACCTAAATCAGAAAAAAGAACTTTATAAGTTGTTTTATTTGAAAAATAGAGAGTCAACCCTATAACTAAAATAATACTGATTAATGTAGCAATAGTTGCAACTTTTTTAACTGTTGATAATTTTAGCCACCCCGACAAAAACTTATCTTTTATTCCTTGTAACATCTCCATAGTTATTTACGAATCTCCTTTAGCAACTCACTTAAAACTGCATATTTTTCACTTCATTTAATGAGTCAATCATTTTATTTCTTACTTGAATGGCTGTTTGCATCGTTAACTGAGCTTCTGTTAAATCAATCATCGCATCATGTAAATTTTCCTGTGTACCAGTTACAACACTCATTACGTTACTGTCTGTTTTGTTTACAGCAGTATCTATTTGATTCAATGCGCTATCAAACATGTCTCCAAATCCTTGATTTTGTTGCGCTCCCGTTGGTTCTTGATTAGCGCCACTCATTTGTTGCAATAAATTTTGGTAATCTTTCATTTCAGTATAGGGATTTATTCCAGAGGTGATCATGCTTATCGTCTCCTTTAAAAATTAGTCCTTAGAAATCTCCAAGGCTTTCTTCATCATATTTTTGCTACTTTCTAATGCAGATACATTTGCTTCATACGTTCGTACAGTATTCATTAAGTTAATCATTTCATCACTAATAGTCACATTCGGCATTCGAACATAACCAGCTGCATCAGCATCGGGGTGATTTGGATTATAGACACTAGCAAATTCAGCTTGGTTTTCCTCAATACCAGTCACCCGAACCCCAAAACTTTCTATTGCTTGCTCAGAAGCAGGCGTAGTCAAATTATTTTCTTGATTTTTCAGACTCTCTTCAAATAGCACACGTTTTTGACGATAAGGCTCGCCATTTTCAGTTCGTGTGGTATTTGCATTAGCAATATTAGTTGAAATAGTATCTAATTTTAAACGTTCTAAAGCTAGTCCGCTTGCATTAATATTAAATGAATCATACATTGACATCTGTTTCACCTACCTTAATTATTAATCACATAGTTATACATAGAATATTTACCATTCAATTGCTTAATGAGCGTATTATAGTAGAGCTCATTTGCTGCTTTTTCAGTCATTTCGATATCAACGTCAACATTATTGCCGTTTTCTTTAACTGAAGTGTACAATCTTTTTTTTACCTCAGGTTGCATATTTGTCACTCCATTACCGAAGAGATGTTTATCATTCGTTCGACTTAAAGAAAGACCACCATCAGCTGTGATTGCTTGCCGTAGTTTATCCTCAAATTCAACTTTATCAACCTTGTATCCAGCTGTATTTACATTAGCTAAGTTGTTAGAGATTGCTTTTTGCCTTAAATCAGACGCATTAAGCGCTGAATGGACAAGACTACCCTTTTGAAACATCACTATCAAACTCCATTCTGTATATTTTGTATTTTGTATCCGAAAAACTATAATTAAATACTTTTTTCACAATAATAATTTTTATTATTGTTATTTATCACTTATAAAAAACATAATATTCATCTAAGTTAAAAAGACGAATTATTTTAGTTAATTTATATAAATAATTCCTATTTCATAATTTTATGATAGTGGTTTTTATGGTATTTGTCAAAATAATTAATGTTTTCAAATTTTCATAAAAACGTTTCAAAACATTGATATTTAAGCTTTTTTTTATTCTATAATTCTATTTGAAATTTAATTTTTTTCATAGTATGATTAAACAAGTTGATATTCTACCGATATTAAATATATCAGATAAAAAATACACTATTTACGAACGTTAACTTTTTGGAAAATAAAAATAATTAAATTAGGAGTTAATTTTATGGATATTTTGTTATTAATTGGTATTATTCTAGGCCTTTTTTCTGTGATAGTCGGGATGATTGTGAAAGGTGCTAACATTGCCGCCTTACTAAATCCGGCGGCAGCAATTATCATTTTCGTTGGAACATTTGCTGCCCTCATCAATTCCTATCCACCGTCCGATATTAAACGCTTACCTAAAATTTTTGGTGTCTTGCTGAAAAACAAAAAATATGATGCACAAGAATTAATCGCATCAATTTTATCTTTAGCTCAACAAGCTAGAAAAGATGGTGTCTTATCATTGGAGACGGCTGTTGACCAATTAGACAACCCTTTTTTAAAAAACGGTATGGAAATGGTTGTTGATGGGATGAATCCAGAACAAATTAAAGAAATATTAGAAAATGAAGTCTTTTCTCTTGAAGATCGTCATAAAGTCGCTGCAAGTATGATGAAAACGGTTGGATCATCAGCGCCAACTCTTGGAGTATTAGGTGCAGTTATTGGTTTAATCGGCGCCCTAGGCAATTTAAATGATGTTGATGCCCTAGGACATATGATTTCTGCCGCATTCGTAGCCACGCTTTATGGAATCTTTTTAGGTTATGTGCTATTTATCCCCTTCGGTAATCGCTTAGCTAGAAAATCAGAAGAAGAAGTGAAGTACATGATGATTGCTATTGAAGGAATTCTAGCTATTCAGTCCGGACAAAATCCTAATACAATTGAAAAAAAATTAAATGGTATGTTAAGTCCTAATGAACGGACTGATAATGATAAAAAGAAATAAGGAGGCTTTAATCTATGAAACGACGCAAGAAACATGAAGAGCACGTGGATGAAGCTTGGTTACTTCCTTATTCAGACATGCTAACTCTATTACTTGCACTCTTCATTGTCATGTTTGCTATGGCAAAATCAGATGATAAGCGGCTTGATCAATTAGGTGAGCAATTCCATATTATTTTATCCGGCAATAGTGCTTCGGGTAAGGGTGGCTTACTTCCTGACAACCCTGCTACTCAAAAAACAGATGCAGAAGCAATTGCCGAAACTGGAGCAAAAATCAAAGAAGATTTAACTACTGATGGACATAAAGATGAAGTTGATGTCAAAGTGGAAAAAGATGGCGTGCGTGTCACGATTGACAGTGGTTTATTGTTTAGTCCTGGTAGTGCGACACTTAACTCGGCTGTTGATGAACCTTTAAAAAAAGTGGCTGACTCATTAAAAAAATTGATAATGACATTATTGTTGCTGGTTATACAGACAACGTGCCTAACCAAACAAAAGAGTTTAAATCAAATTGGGAATTAAGTGCTGCTCGAGCTATTTCAGTAATGGACTCTCTAGTAGCTAATAAAGGCGTAACAGAAAATCGGGTCTCTATTCAAGCATATGGAGAATTCCGACCAAAAGTCCCAAATAATTCTGCAGAAAACCGAGCCAAGAATCGACGAGTTGAAATTTTTATTGTTAAGAAAGACAAGTAAAAGAGCAATGAGTGCCAAAATAACCACTCATTGCTCTTTTATTATTTTAAGTATTCTGTTGTGTACTACCACGTGTAATGAGCTGTGGTTCAAATAATTGATTCCCTTGCGGTGCACCGTCTTGCTTGATTTTATTAAGTAACATATTTGCGCAAGCGGCTCCCATCTCAATAACCGGTTGTTTGATGGTTGTCAATTGAGGATAAGCAATTTGATCTAAAAAAACACCATCAAAACCAATGACACCATAATCGCTAGGAATCTGAACTTTAGCATGTTGTAAGCCACGTTCAATACCAATTGCCAAACGATCGGAACTACAAACAAAAGCAGTGTTTTTTGGAAAACGATGTAGTTCTTCTTTAATGAACTGATCAGTATAACGAGACCGATTTTTAAAACGGTAAATTTCAGGTACACGCTTATATTTTTGGACTGTGTTGATGTATCCAGCTTCACGTGAATATTCAAATGGTTCTTTCACATCAATACCAATAAAAACAATATGTGAATATCCACTAGCAATAGCATGCTCCGTCGCTAATTCAGTCCCCTTAGCATTATCAGTATCAATAAAGTCATAGCCATAGCGATTTTCGCCAAATAAGACAAATGGTTTCTCTAACCGCTCTATCCACTCATAGTCGCTTTCACGCATGCCTGTAATCACATAACCGTCACTCTGACCCAAATCAAAACTGTTTTCAGTCACTAATTGCAAGGAATATTGATGCTTATCAAGCTCTTTAGAAATCCCCATCAACAAACTCATATAATAAGGTTCAGTTGTATCAATTTCTTCCAAGATAAAAAATTTAATAATCTGCGTTTTATTGTTTGCTAAGGCTTTAGCAGCGACGTTTGGTTTATAATTTAAATCTTTCATTGCTTTAAAAACAAGCTCTTTCAATTCATCCGTTACTTTTTCTGGATGATTTATCACTCTTGAAACTGTCATTTTTGACACATTTGCTTTCTTCGCAACATCTGATAATGTAGGCATACTCGTCCCCCATTTTTACGTATTTAACCCCTCTTACTACTTGTTATTATACAATAAATTCATCATTTTTCTAGTTCATTCTGCTATCAGTAATCTACTATTCACAAAAATTCTTGTTTTGATTCAGCTGTAATACTTGCTCTTAACCAATCGATTAACAGATGTTCAACTTTTGCTTCACCTTTTGTTGGGGCATTAGCAAGGAGGGGTACAGCTTGATTTAAATATAGTAATGCTCGGTCAACTTCCTGAGAAACTTTCCAAGCATACATAGCTTTAATTCTTAAGTTATTCGCTTGTGGTTGATTTAATGATTTTTGAAACGCCTTTTCATGCCAAATTTTGACTATCCTCTCATCTGTTTCTTCACAATAGGCTAAATAAAAAACTAGTTCTTTTTTTAATTCTAGTTGGTATGGATAAATAAAGTCTCCTAAACGAGACGAAAAGTCATTTAACATCAGGCCAAGGCTATCAAAATCACGATTCTCCAATAAACAACCTAAACGTAAAAAATCTTGGAATTGACTTAAATAAGTGACTTGGCTAACATGAATCGTTTGCGTCATTTTTGCAGGTAATTCCGTATAAGTTAATCCCTGAGTAAGTAGGGCATGAGCTTCCAGTTGTAGATACAATAAATAGCGTTGTTGGACGTTTTTGCTTGCTAAGCGTAAAGTTACTCCATCATTGAATCCCATCGGAATAACATTGAGTAACGCTGTCAAAAAACCTATAAATATCAAGCTTAAGCTAGCAAAATTAAGTGGAAATAACCATAAAACTAACAGGCTTAAGATTAGATTCATCAAGACACCACCTAATAAATACAGCTTATACGGAAAGGCTTGATGCTCGTGATATTCTGGTGGCCGCATTAAACATTGTCCTAATGTACCTGAAACACTAAAGCGTTTAAAAGTTAAACCATCGGCTTCTTTTACGACTAAAAAAGGACCCACTCGAAAGCTAATAAATTGATAACCCGTTAGTTGTCCAAACAATGTATGGCCGGCTTCGTGAACGATAACATGCAAGAAAACCATCGGCAATAAAAGAACAAAAAAAAAGATAACTGAACGACTATCTATTTCTAACAACTCTTGCTTATTTAAATAGCCAAAAAGATACCCAAATAACCATCCTCCTAGAACAAATAAACCAAAATAGCTAACATTTTTAAATTTTTCTAGCACACTATCCATCCTCCTTTTTGCTCCATTGACGCATTTATTACGTTTAAAAAAGCGTTGATAGACTTCAACGCTTACTAAGATTTTATCACATTTTCAACTTGCGAAATAAAAACACCACGACCATAAAAATCACGATTGATTAATGCCGGATAAATATGTTCAAAGAAATAACCCACACAAGCTAATTCAGAGTAACCTTTAATTGTTTGAATCGACTCGATAAACATATCTTTATAGACTGCCTCAGGATTATTTTTAACAATTTCCTCAAATGATTCATACAATAAATCAACCTTATCAGCAACGGCTAAAATCTTCCCTTCAATTGAAGAATCTTTCCCTTCATCTAACCGACGACGATAAATATCTTGAAATTCTTCTGGTATTTCTTCTCGAATAAATTGATCCGTCATCTTTTCTTCTACGGTCTGTAACATGCCCCTTAACTCACGATTAGCGTACTTAACTGGTGTTTTGATATCACCAATAAAACGCTCGGTATAATCATGATTTAGCGCCTTCTCATACAGGACCTTCCAATCTAATGTAGCGCCATTATGTTCTTCAATATCGCCTAAAACCTGCGCAATTGACGCAACACGGTAAGAATGAGCAGCAACTGTATGCTCAGTAAATTTAAAAAATCCTGGCGCCCGTGTAATTTTTTCCAAATTACTTAATCCTAAAATAAATTCATTTAATCCCATAATCTCACCTACTTAATTTTTATCTATCATATCATGAATTGAGACAAACTCAACAATTTAAGTATAAAATAGTGACTATTTGTTCAAAAGACTGCAAAAAATCTCTTTTATTAGTAATCAGTCATTTCTTATTTTTTTGAAAACAAATAGACTGCAACTACTTACAATCGTCATTCCTATAATCATATATACTATCACTAGTCGTGTATTTTCATTAGTTTTCGGCAAGACAGAATTATTTTTAGACACTTGTGTCTGTTGCTTGTGATTATCTCTTTCAGCAAGCATCGTTTTTTTATTTTCAGAGCTAACTTCATTAATCGTCGATTGATTATCTACCAAGTTTGAGTCACCAGTTTCTGTTGTATCGTTTATTGAATCAGTTGTTGCTGTTGTATCGGTTGTTGACGTTGTTTCTGTCATGGTACTTGTTGAATCAGTTGTACTACTTTCTTCAGTATGCTTTGTATCTTCCGTTAATGAAGAATAAGAATTTACCTGTTTAAAACGATGCTTCGTCTCAAACAATTGTCCCATAGATAGTAATAAATCATCTGAACCAATTGGGCCACTAAATTGGATGCCCAACGGTAACCCTTTATTTGATACATATGTTGGTAAGCTAATCGCTGGCTGCCCAATTAAATTAGCCAGTTGCGTAAATGGTGAATATGTTAGTGCCGGAAGCCATTGATCATAAATCAACTGCAATCTTTCTTCTTTTGTCTTTAGCGTATCTATTGACCGCATTTGGGATTTCAACTCTTCCGTTAATAAATCCTCATCTACTAGTGGTGCGGTGCTTGCGGTCGTTGGTGTTAACAATAAAGGAAATTGTTTATGAAATTCAGCCATTTTTTGAGCTATTTGATAATTAGATTCCCAAACCTCATTAACATCTTTTTTAGTGATCAACTGATTGGTTTGGTACAATGCCCAAGTCAATAAATCAACATCCGTTATTTCAAGAGAACGTTTTTCAATCTGTTGCAGTTGGAAGTTAGCAATTCCTGCTGCTCCAGCACCTATAACATAATAATTTTTCATTAATTCGATACCATCAATCGGCCAATCAACCTCTTGTACGTCAAATCCTTCTGCCTTTAAAAAAGTAACAGCCTCTAAGACTGCTTGTTTAGCATCTGAACTAACTGGTGTCCCAACTGGTGATTTAAGCGTATAAGCAATTTTTTGATTTTTAATAGTAGAATTTGTTATCGCACTAACTGTTGCCTCCGGATTTTTAGTCAATAACTGAAATAATTGAATCGTGTCGGTCATATTTTTGGTTAATGGAAAGTGTACAACTTGATTCGTATTAGATGTGCCATTGCCTTTTACTATTCCTCTCGATGGCTTTAAGCCAATAATACCGTTCCAAGAAGCAGGAATTCGAATGGATCCACCAGCATCGCTACCAGATGCTACTGGGGTCATGCCAGATGCTACTGCAGCTCCAGATCCTCCTGAAGAACCGCCTGCTTGATATTTAGCATTCCATGCACTTCCAGCATTTCCATATAGTGCAGAATCAGTAATATTTTTTAACCCTAATTCTGGAAAATTAGTTTGACCAATAACGATAAATCCTAATTCTTTTAATGACCGCGTAATACTGCCATCACTTCTTGCTAATTGATGACTAGCAAATCTAAAACCGTTGGTATTTGGCAATCCTTTGACAGTGTGCCCAAGCCCTTTCATCAGAATTGGGACACCCAAAAATGGTTGCTTGTCACTATCTACATTAATCGTTTTCGCTTCTTCCAAGGCTTCATTCTTTCTTAATGAAATAACAGCATTCAAAGCCGGATTTTCTTTGGCGATTTGTTCAAACGCTAAGTTAACTAGCTCTTCACTGGTCACTTGCTTTTTACGAATCATCTTAGCTAATTCAGTAGCCCCTTTTTGCTTGTATTGTGCTAAAGTCAAAGTGGGTTTTTCGATTGTTTTGGAACTAATTATTATATCTGATTGACTAATACTCATTGACTCATCAGTTGTCTTTTCTGACATACTTGTTTCTGTGTCTTTTTCTGCTGATTCCCCCTCTGTCGTCCCCGTTGATTGACTGGCAAACGTGCTAGTAGTTGTTGTCTCTTGTTCAGCTGATGTCGGTAGATTTAGACCAAATAATCCAATACTCAAAATAACTACTAAATAAATCTTTTTTTTAATAAATGATACTGTTTTCATAACATATACTCCTCCAATATGATTACTTTCTATCCTCTATAATACTGGAGTGTCATCAGAAATCATTAATAAGACAAAAATTAATCAAATAAAATCAGTTAGCATTATTTAATAGCTTGAATCAGCAGTTTTGTTTTTATTTTCACAATTTTTATTAAACAATATAGTTTTTTTATTATAAAAAATACTTTGCTAAATAATCTACGCAATAGCAAGTTAATCGATTCATTCCATTCTTCTTTTTTCCATATTATCTATATATGACAAATTCATTTTTATTAGGTATACTTATTAGATAAAAATATCTTTTTAGGAGGAATATAGTATGGGTTTATTTGATGGCCTTTTAGGTAATGCATCAGAAATCAATCACGAAGAAGCTCGAAAACAATTAGAAGAAGTGCTTTTACCCAATGAACCAATTGATTTAGCTTATAAATTAGTCCGTGATTTAATTGTCTTTACTGATAAACGACTAATTATCGTTGATAAGCAAGGTGTTTCGGGGAAAAAAGTAGATTATAAAAGTATTCCATTCAAAAGTATTTCACGTTTTAGTGTCGAAACATCAGGGCATTTTGACTTAGATGCTGAACTACATATTTATATTTCTAGCGCTATGACACCTTCAGAAACACTAACCTTTAAAAAGAATGGCAGTATCACAGTCATTCAACAAGCGTTAGCTTTAGCGGTCTTATCCAATTAATCTGTTGCTATAAATAAAAAAAGGGTGCTATTATGTAGTGAATCCCTTAAGTTAGACCAAAATCTAACTTAAGGGGTTTTTATTATGGCTAAATATGATGCAAAATTTAACTATCAAGTAGTTCAAGCCTATCTTCCCGGAAAAAGCGGAACATCTTTCCTCGCAAAAAATAGAATCCATCGCCGATTTCATACGTCAATACCTCATCAGAAATTTACAACAGATATGGCAGAATTCAAATATTATGAAAAATAAGCTAATGGAGCCATTCAAATCAAGAAACTCTAGTGAAATTATTTCTTGCCGTATTTCTGAAAGACCTAATGCACAAGATATTTAAGAAACACAAAGAGAAGGCATTGAACGAGCATATGGAGAACTTTTTCGGTATATTGAAACAAGAAATGTATAATGGAGAGGTATTTTCTAGTTACGATTCATTAAAGAAAGAAATTGAAAAATACATTGACTATTATAATATGTACTGAATAAAAACGAAGCTTAAGTGCAGCCCTGTCACATATAGGAAAAACTATCAGCTTTTATTTGCTTGGTTATTTAAATTTCGTAAAAAATTGAATACTCATTTTTGGGTACAAAAAAGGAGTAGAATTAACTACTCCAAAAAGTCTAACTTTAGGTGTGCACTACAAATAGCACTCTTTTTTTAACTATTTTGTTGAACCGCGTTTTGTTACACCGTATGGTAAAATAATCGCTTTTTCTTCAATATCTTCTTTATTCATTAATTTAGTTAATAAACGCATAGCTACCGCACCAATGTCATAAAGAGGTTGCGTAATACTTGTCACACTTGGACGAGCCATTTCACTATATAACGAATTATTACTTGTAATAATCTCAAAATCTTCTGGTACTCTAATACCTGTATCAGTTAGACCATTCAACAGCCCGACAGCTAATTCGTCATCTGCAACAACAGCTGCAGTCGCTCCGCTATTTAAAACACGTTCATGCAAAGCTAATCCTGATTTATAGCTGTATTCAGATTCAAATACTAAACCTTCTGTAAATTGCAATTGATTATCAGCTAAAGCTTCTTTATAGCCGTTTAAACGACTAATCCCATTGATTGGATCAAGTAATGAGCCAGAAATAAAGGCGACTTTTTGATTACCAGATTGAATTAACGCTTGTGTCGCATCTTTCATTGCTTCACGGTAATCAATATTGACTGAGCCAACTTGATTATCTGGATCGATTGATCCAGCTAAAACAACCGGCGTTTTCGAGCGTGAAAACTCACCACGAACTTCTTCCGTTAGGTGGTGTCCCATAAAAATCACACCATCTACTTGTTTTGCTAATAGCGTATTTAATACGCTAATCTCTTTTTTATCATCACCATCTGAATTGGCTAAGATAATATTATACTTATACATCGTTGCCACATCATCAATTCCGCGAGCTAGTGAAGCAAAATAGGCATTTGAGACATCAGGAATAATAACCCCAACAGTCGTTGTTCGCTTACTTGCTAAACCTCTAGCAACCGCATTCGGGCGATAATCTAGACGGTCAATCACTTCTAAAACTTTTTTACGTGTAGCAGGTTTTACGTTTGGGTTGCCATTCACAACTCGAGAAACAGTCGCCATTGATACGGCTGCTTCACGGGCAACATCATAAATTGTAATTGTTTGTTTTTCCATGGTGTTTCTCCTTCTATTTACTTAATTAATCGGGTAATAAAATAGTTATATTAACTAGTTCGTCCATCGATACTGACTTGATAATATCAAATGTTATCTCTTATTGCAAGCGTTTTAAAGTCTTTTCATGAAAATAATTTTATATTTTCATTTATTTTAAATAACGTACCGATAAAAAAGAACTATTTTGACTTAACTTATGACCAGATTTGAAAATCCAATGAAAATAAAAAACAGGAGTATTATCTCCTGTTTTCAATAAACTTATTTGTCTGACACAACAACCACATCAGTCAAATCATCAGATACATCTGTTACTGTTAAAGGAATAACTTCTTCAGTGACTGCCATAGTTGGTATATTCGCAGCTGTTTGAGAAAATTCTTGCGAGATATTATCCGATTTGGCCATAAACTGGTTAAGCGCCTCTTGTGATGTTAACTTCGCCTGATTCATTCGTTGACTAGCGGTTTCTTTTACCCAATGATAGTCACTAGCCGTTTCTTTAGCTTGTTGGACACACTGACTAGCTAATCCATCAGATACATCATCTAATTGAGTAATTAATTGTTTACGCATTTTTTTACCAGATGTTGGCGCTAATAATAATGCTGCGCCAGCTGCCACAGTTCCACCAATTATTGCACCTAATAAAAAGCCTGTTGATTTTTTTGCCATTAAATTTGTCCTCCTCAGTGCTTTACACTTATTTTTTCTTAAATAAATTAGATGCAGTTTGAGCGGCTTTCCCAACAAGTGTTGCTGTCGCAGCAGTTTTACCTGCTTGACCAACTTTACTAATCATTACTTTACTTGATGCGTTCAATTCGCTAACGCTTTCCCCTAAATCTGCGACTGCTTCAAATAATGGATCAATCGTTTCAACTTTTTTCGTCACATCTGCTAGCAATTCATTACTAGTTGCTAATAAATCTTCGGTTTGACGCAATAAAATTGTCGCATCACTAGTTAATAGTTGAATCGTTTTATTAGACTCATCTAAAATTTTATTTACTTTACCTGTTGTTTGATTGACAGTCTTATTCATTTGTAATAGGAAAAAAACAATGACAACAACTAAAACAACAAATGCTAATGCAGCAATAATTGCAGCAATCTCCACTCCTGACATATAATCTACCTCCATTTTCAATTTAGTACCAATTTCAGAATAACATTATCTAATTCATTTCTCAACATATAAATAAGTGGTACAATAGAGATAAATGAACTTATTTGATTAGACTGAAGAGGTGATGAACAGTGGCATCAACATCAAGTACCGATGCACCAATTGAACTACTAAAACAAACTGAAAAAAGTATTAATGTGTTCCAAAAATTTTGGAATAATTTAGATTGGGATAAAATTATTTCTACTACAATTTACAAAGGGTTATTAATTATTTTAGTCTTAGTTATTCTTGCATTATCAAGGAAAATCATTTTAAAAATTATGACCAACTCTATCGAGAAATACAAAAAACGACAAAAGTATGATGAAGGTCGTCTAGATACACTCCAAACTGTTGCTAAAAACTTTTTCCAATATTTATTATTCTTTCTCGCTATCTACTGTATCCTAACGATTTTAGGTGTTCCAGTAGGCTCACTAATTGCTGGTGCTGGAATTGCGGGTGTTGCGATTGGACTTGGAGCACAAGGATTTATCAATGATGTGATTACTGGTTTCTTCATTATTTATGAACGACAACTAGAAGTCGGGGACCACGTAATTGTGAATTCAATTGAAGGAACTGTGTATCAAGTTGGCTTGCGTACAACACAAGTTAAAAGTTTTAATGGTACTTTAAATTATATTCCAAACCGTGAAATTCTTGTTATTTCTAACTTATCTCGTGGTGACCAACAAGTATTAATTAATATTCGAGTCAAACCAGATGAAGATATTGAAAAAGTGAAACGACTAATTGATGAAGTCAATAAAGAGAAAACCGGTGCTATTCCTGATTTAAAAAGCGATATTGTCATTAATGGTTTAGTTAATTTAGAAAACGGAGACTTTGCAGTGAGGGTAACAACTTACGCAACTGCGGGCTCGCAATTCAATGTCAAAACTGAATTAACAACTGCCTATATTGAAAAACTAACCACGAACGGCATTGAAATACCATCTGCTCCTATTAAACTGACAGTTAAATAAAAAAATATCCCCCAATCTATAATCTAAGATTGGGGGATATTTTTTATTCGTCACTTGTCTTCTTTTTAGGTGCAACTAATTTTTTGGTTTTTTTGATTACATCATAGCGAACTTCTAATTCATGTGCTAAATGATTAACAGATTTCAGTAACTCTTTACGTGTCACAATTCCCTTAAAAACCATATCATCATCAACAACCGGTACGAAATTGGCATCAACTAAATAATTTAAAATCTTTTCAATATTATTTGGCTCTTTAACATATTTAACATCCGTATCCATCACGTCGCCAATTTTAATTTGACTCAATCTATCAGGATCGATTTTTTCTGTGTCAAACATCGACTCAACTACCGTAGATAGTGAAATGGAACCGACCAATTGATCGTGTCGATTTAAAACAGGAATCCGGCTATAACCGATATTAGTTAAAACTAGTAAAGCATGTTCCAAACTATTACTATCTTGTAACGTGGCAACATTTTCAGAACTAATCAAAAAATGTTCCTCATTTTCCATTAAAAGTGAACTAACAGCAAAACCTATCATAAAAAAACACTCCACCCTTTACTCACATATTTGACACTAGCTTAACGTGCAAAAGTTGCCTCTAATTCAGGAATCGGTTGGTGATCCCGACCATAATAGGTCACTTGATATTGTTCCTCATCCCACTCTATCATAGCATAAGTCTTTAAATGACTAAATCGTCCTCGAGGCTGAGAAATACTACCTGGATTAACCACTAACATATCCCCTAGTTTTTCAGCAGCTAATTTATGCGTATGACCATATAATACGATGTTAGCATTCATATCTGTTGCTTCTTGAATCAACGATTCTAAACTAGTATTCACACCATATAAATGCCCATGTGTCATAAAGATACATGAATCACCTATTAAAACATCCTGACTCTTAGCAAATTTAGGATCATAATCACAATTACCTTTAACCACAACAACTTTTTGCCATAATTCATCTGTTGGTTCCAATTCTGAGTCGCCACAATGGAATATTGCATCGACCATGCCATACCAATGTTGTACGACTTCCACTAAAATCTGTCGATCTCCATGATTATCGCTTATCACTAAAATTTTCATTATAGCCTCCTAAAACGTCCTATTTATTTAGCCAAGCATCTAAGGTTTCAGACAATGCCTCAATCGCTTTTGCTCGGTGACTAATTTTATTTTTAATTTCTGCCGGTAATTCTGCCATTTGTTTATCGTATTCGGGAACATAAAATAGTGGATCATAGCCAAAGCCATTATCGCCACGAGGAATCGTCGCTATATAACCTGGTAACTCACCACTGACAACCAAACTTTCTTTATCCGGTGCTGCTAAAACTAATGTACAATGAAATTGTGCTCCACGCTCTTCTTGTGGAATACCAGTTAATTCATGTAATAATTTAGCATTGTTAGCTGCATCACGCTTATCTTCCCCAGCATAGCGTGCAGAATATACACCTGGCTGACCATGAAGTGCATCGACTTTTAAGCCAGAATCATCTGCAAGAACCATTCGATTTAATTGTCGTGCAATAGTTTCTGCTTTTAGACGAGCATTTTCTTCAAAAGTTTTCCCCGTTTCTTCCACATCTGGAATTTCTGGAAAATCTAGTAACGTTTTAACGACATAGCCATTTTGTTCAAAAATTGCCTCAAATTCTTTGGCTTTCCCTGGATTACGAGTGGCGATTAAAATTTCCTGATCTGCTTGTGGAGAACTAGTTTTTTCCGTAACTATAGTCGTACCTAGTACCATTTTTTGCTGATAAATCAACTCACGAATTCCTGACTCAGCTAAGTCAAGCAACTCATTCATATCAGTACGACTAAATGTTGCTTCCTCACCTGTACCTTGAATTTCAACAAATTCACCAGATTCTGTCATGACAACATTCATATCAACCTGTGCGGCTGAATCTTCACTATAGTCTAAGTCTAAGACTTTTGTACCGTCTGCTAATATACCTACGCTGACAGCAGCGACGGCTTCTTTTAACGGACTTTTAGCTAATTCTCCCGTCCCAAGCAGAGTCGTTATTGCCTGTTGCAAGGCAATAAAAGCACCAGTAATGCTAGCCGTACGCGTACCACCATCTGCTTGTATCACGTCGCAATCAATCACAATCGACCGTTCACCTAACGCTTCAAGGTCAACTACTGCTCGTAAACTACGGCCAATTAAACGTTGAATTTCCATCGTTCGACCAGTTAATTTACCTTTACTACTTTCACGTCGATTTCGCGTCGTCGTTGCTCGCGGTAACATACTATACTCCGCTGTTACCCAACCTGAACCAGTATCACGCAAAAATGGTGGTACTCGGTCCTCAACTGTCGCAGTCACGATGACTTTGGTTTGTCCAAAACTAACAAGGACCGAACCTTCTGGATGAATCAAGTAATTTAAGTCAAACTGAATTGGACGTAACTGATTATTTTGACGTTTGTCATGTCTCATGGGACCACTCTCCTAATTAAATGTTATACGTTCTGATATCATTAATGGCTGTTCTAACCAATCTTGTGAAATTTGATCAAACATTGTTTTTGAGCCCGTCATATAAAAACGGTGCTCCGTATTATTTTCCTTTGGTTTAGCCGATATATCATAATAGTCTAGTAACATGCTAACTTCACTGACTGTTTCCACACCTGAATCAACTAATGTTACCTGGTCACCTACTGTTTGTTGAATAAATTGTTTTAACAATGGGTAGTGTGTACAACCTAAAATGAGAGTATCTAACGATAAATCCTTCAACGGTTGCAATGTTTCTTTTACAACGCGTTTGGCAATCGCTGAAGTGTACTCCATACTTTCAACAATTGGTACAAACTTAGGGCAAGCTAATTCAATCACCTGCGCTTTTGGTGCCTTCGCGTGGATTGCTGTTGTATAAGTTTTAGAATTAACCGTTCCAACAGTCCCAATCACACCTATTTTTTGAGTCTGGCTAACTTTTAAGCTAGCTCGAGAGCCAGGCTTAATGACACCAACAACAGGGATATCTAGTTTCGCTCTAATTTCATCCAATCCAACAGCTGTAGCAGTATTACAGGCGATTACAATCATCTTAACCTTTTTTTCTAATAAAAAATTTACCATATCCCACGTAAAATCTTTAATCTGGTCAACTGGTCTTGGTCCATACGGACAACGAGCAGTATCTCCGATGTAATAAATGGTTTCATTTGGTAACTGGCGTAGCGCTTCTTTGACAACTGTTAACCCACCTACACCTGAATCTAAAAAACCAATTGGGTTCTCTTTTGTCATACTATAAACCTCTTATTCTTTTAAACTATTCACCATTATTTCATAACAATCCACTAGCCTCAAGCTAAAGTTAAACTTGGTTTTGCATTTAAATCCCATCTAGCAAAATGCTGCTTATTCGCTTCAATAAAACCTGCTGCTCCTATCATTGCCGCATTATCACCACATAGATTTAATGGTGGTATCGTCAATTTGACGGTCGGTAACTGTACAGCTAAATCCTCAGTCATCTTTTCTCGTAGCCCTTTGTTAGCAGCAACTCCACCAGCAATAATTAACTGGTTAACTTGATAGTCACGGCAAGCACGGATTGTTTTTGCTGTTAAAACATCTACCACACTATGTTGAAAACTTGCAGCTAAATCAACAGGAATTAATGTTTCTCCACGCTGCTCCGCATTATGGACTAAATTAATAAATGAACTTTTTAAACCACTAAAGCTAAAATCAAAGTTATCTTCTTTCATCATCGCACGAGGAAAATGATAAGTATCTGCCCCAAGATGAGCCATTTCATCAATTTCTTTACCACTCGGATAACTTAACCCTAACACACGACCAACTTTATCATACGCTTCTCCGGCTGCATCATCACGAGTTTCACCAATAATTTCATAACTACCATGTTCCTTCATATAAACAAGTTCAGTATGTCCGCCACTAACTAATAGTGCCATCACTGGAAATTGAAACTCATCTACAAAACGCGCAGCGTAGATATGACCTGCCATATGATTAACTGGAATTAGCGGTAATTGATTGGCCCATGCAAAACTTTTGGCAGCTGTTACCCCAATCAGCAAGGCTCCAACCAAACCTGGTCCATAAGTTACTGCAACACCACCTAAATCAGTAACTGACACTTTAGCTTCAACTAGTGCTTCTTCCATACAACCAATAATCTGCTCAACATGGTGCCGACTTGCAACTTCTGGTACAACGCCACCAAAGCGTTTATGACTATTGATTTGCGACGCAATAATATTTGATAAGATTTTTGTGCCATCTTCTACAACAGCCACACTCGTCTCGTCACAACTACTTTCAATCGCTAAAATCAAGCGACGTTTTTTTCCTTTAAATATGTCATTTTCCACTAAATATCACTCTTCCTGTAGCTTTGTAGCCATAATAATTGCCGTTTCTTTTGGCTGATGATAATAATTTTTTCTTTCTCCCACAATCTGAAATTGATTTTTAAGATAAACCATTTGAGCACTTTGGTTAGATGCTCGAACTTCGAGATAAAATTGTATTACTTTTTGTTTCATTAAATACTCCCTGGCCTGTTGAATAAGCCTACTAGCAATTGATTGACCTCTTAGTTCAGGATGTACCGCAATTAATAGCAACTCAGCCTCATCTAACACCCACTGACAACAAATATACCCTTGAACGACAGATTGTTCATCGTAAAATAAAATATAAAATAATTGGTGATTAGCAAAAGACTCCGTAAACTGTGATTCCGTCCATGGTGAGCCACTCGCTAAAAAGGCAGATTGACTCAAATCAAAGAGGTCGACCGCTAATCGCATATGATTGATTGGTGTCTTACCATCAACGTACTGATACATGATGATCACATCCCAACTGATAAATCATGTCAATCGCGTCTTGACCTGAACGTTTATAATAATTGTGCTTAATCCCACGCTGATTAAAACCAAATTGTTCGTACAAGCCAATCGCCCGTTGATTCATTCGATTCACTTCAAGAGTGATTTCATGGCAATCTTTTTTCAACACATATTGTACAATAAATGTCAGTAGCGCTTTAGCATAGCCTTGACCTTGATAATGTGGTGAAATCGCTAGATTAGTAATATGCGCATTAATCCCTTGAATCCGAATACCAATAAATCCAATCACTTGCTGATTAATTAAATATTTAAAATAAATCGAACGACTACTTGGACTTAGCTCCATAAAAAAAATCGAATAACTCCAAGGTGATTTACCATCATATATTTGACGCATAATTTGTTGGAAAATAGCAATATCCGTTAAATTACTACGTAAAATTCGATGTGATGGATGCACCATTTGAATTAAATCTAGTCCTTCAGTAACAAACGGCTTTTTAAAAAAATTAAACCCGCTTAACATAATCGGTATCCTCGAGCTGATGCGTCTCTAACCATTTCTCTTCAGCTTCCACACGCTTTAAGTATGCCGGAACAAATTCATCCAAATCAGTCACACGTTCTGATTCTATGACGGCATCCACTAGAGTACGCGGTGTCAATGTCGTTGCTTGTAGTTTGGCATCAGGAAATGCTGTCTGAATCGTTGTTTTAAATGCTGGTAAGTCATTCCCCACAAATAGCAATGGTTTGTTAATACCCACTAGTTCTGATAATAATTGAGTAATATGACAATGCTTATCAGCAATTACTGAGACTAATGCTCTTTCTTTATAACAATAGGCGCCTGCATAAACATTATCACGTCTAGCATCCATAATCGGTATAATAATCGCATTATTAACAAGTTCTTGTGGGATACTCCCTGCCAAAACTTTTAAACTAGACATTGCATATAATGGGATACCTAGTGTCCAAGCAAGAGTTTTACCTGTTGTGACGCCAATCCGTAAACCAGTATATGAGCCTGGACCCTTTGCCACAACAATTTTACTTAAATCCTTGGGTGTTAGGTTATTTTCTGACATTAAGAAATCAATCGCAGGCATTAGCGTTACACTATGATTTTTTTGATTTGTTGCTAAATGTTCACCTAACAGAACACCATCTTTTTGAATAGCAATTCCCATTGCTTTATTTGATGTATCAATTCCTAAAACTACCACACGGCATCGTTCCTTTATTTCATGATGTCTTTATTGTAGCATAATTATAAATAAAACAAGACAAAAAAATCAGGCTAGACCACAATCGATTTGATTTGGTCTAGCCATTTTCTCTTTTATTTATTAACGAACCGTTGGATTTTGACGAGTATCCACAACTTTAAATGTTTCAATTATCGATTCATTATTCATCTCTAAGACAGTATAAATCACACCGTCGATTGCTGTAGAAAAACCTTCCTTAATGTCATGGCCATAATTACTAGTGAAATAACCACTTAATGTCACATTCCCATTTGGGTCTTCTAATTCAGGTAATTTTAATAAATGAGTATAATCACCGAGTTCAATCCAACCATTAACTAAATAATGTTGACTACCAAGCGATTTAATCAATGGTGTTTCGGCATCGACCTCATCCTGAATATCACCCACAATTTCTTCAACAATATCTTCAATTGTCACTAAACCAACTGTTCCACCATACTCGTCTACCACAATCGCAATATGCTTATGTTGGACTTGTATCATCTTTAGGACCACTTTGATGGGGGATGTTTCCATAATAAAGATCGGTTTCTCAATAAAGTTTTCGACCAAGGCTTTTGGTTCCACATACGCTTCACGTACTAACTGTGATAGTGTCACGTAACCAATAATATGGTCTTTCGAGCCATCAATAACAGGAAAACGGCTATAGCCTGTTTCAACCATCTGCTGAATCGCTTCTGAGACAGTCATACCTTTTTCGACTACATGCATTTCTAAACGATTCGCCATAATTTCTTTGACTTGACGTTCATCAAAATCAAAAATTCGTGACAAATACTGATATTCCTCTTTATTAATTTCACCTTTTTGAAAGCTATCTTTTGCTACTTGTAGCAATTCTTCTTCTGATAATGTTTCTTCAGCTTCCCCCACCATATGAATGCCAAACAGACGTCCAATAGCATTAGCTGATAGATTCAATAGCTTAATAAATGGTGCAGTCGCACGGTAGAAAAGTTGTAATGGCTTAGCAATCGCCAATACAACCTTCTCAGGCTCAACGATACTGTATGACTTAGGAAGCAACTCACCAACCACCACTTCAACAAAAGTGATAATCACATAAGCAAAAATAATCGATAACGTCAACGATAGTGCCGAACTAATCGGTAAATAATTAATCAACGGTCGTAAAATTGTACTCATTGTCGTTTCACCAATTCCACCGATTATTAATGTCGTTAAAGTTATCCCTAATTGACAGGCACTCAAATAATCATCTAAATGGTGGGTCATGTGCTTAGCTAAAGCGGCTTGCTTCACACCTTGATTTTCTAGATACTCTAATTTTGAACTTCTTACTTTTACTAAGGCAAACTCTGCAGCTACAAAAATCGCTGTTACCCAAATCATTAGTGCAATGATGACTAACTTAAACGCAATCATTTTTAACCCCTTCTCTTTGTATTGACTGGTCTACTATCTAATTCTCTAATTAATTGGCTTAAAATCGTGTATTGTTCATCTCGACTATGATTTTTTAGTACGTCAGCGATTTTTTGAGTCGATTCTTGGGTAGTGACCTTTATCTGTGGTAATTGGTTACTTGAAGAATTATTTTTTTTATAATTACTTGATTGGCTTTGCCGTCGGTTGCTTGATGATTTTTTATATATGGAGCCAATCCTTCTCGCATAAAGGGATGAATAAACGCTAAAAAATCTACTCCATAACCATACTGTTGATAAATTTTTAGCATATGTTCGTAAACACTTAACTGAATCCATTTACCCACTCCACGATTGGCAAAAAGCATAATTTTTTTCTCCAAATTACTATCTATTTCATTAAATAAGTGGTGCAGTTCTTTAAAATAACTTTCAGGCATCTTAGGTGTATCATTATAATTCTTCATTCTTTGTTGGATTTGTTTAGCCCAAATACTAGTTTGTGAAAACAAAATATCCCGCTCTAATTCTAACGGTAAGGTTTGTTTAAACCGCTCAAAATTTTCATCTGTGATGTAGCGTCTTCTTTCAGGATTAGGTTCTTGTTGTAAACGATTAATCTCAGCCATTAAGTGCTGATAATCAACCTCATAAATTGGTAAATCAGCCTCTTTAAAAGCTAATAAGCGTTGAGTAAATGGTGTATTAACCGAACAGATAACCTTGCTATACTGATTTAAGAACAGTAATTGTTGATAGGTCTCCCACTTATCAGTAGGGAATTCTTGCCCTTGCCTTTTCAACCATAAAATCTCATCTAGTGCTACGTCGACATTATTAATTTTTTTCACGATTTCATTTGCCACATGGTGTGGTAAATTCAAATGGTCACGGAAATGCTGACTACCTAGTAAAATAACTTGTCTAGATTTTTTAGAACGAATACTATATTGATACTTTAGCCGGCGTCCACATTGACAATACAGCTCTTTTGCATGCTTTTCTGGATAATTTTCATCAATTGTAAGATCAATAAACTCCCAGTCTGATGCTTGTAAATAACTATTTTGAATAAATTCTGAACGAATAAGAAATTTGCGATGACAATCTAAGACTTCTCGTTGTGGCTTAGTTAATTTAGCATAGACTTCCCAACGTTCTTTTACAGTCATTGGTCTAAAGTCAATGACACCATATTCTTTTTCTTTGTGTTTCTTCTCTTTACGTTTCACTTTAATAATTCTCCTTACAAAAACACTATACATCTTATCATACTTAGACATATTTTTAAATCAACAACTTATAAACATATATTATACACATTAAAAGCCTAAAACTCATGGCTAATTGAGTTTTAGGCTTATTTTTTTCATTTTTAGTTGTAAAGGATTGTTTCTTTTATGACAGACACGACTAATTATTGAAAGGCAAAGTAATAATTATTTTGTTCCGTATGCAACGTAGTTTGTATTTAACAATTGAGCCACATGGACGTTTTCAGATAAACTACTACCGCCAACTGCACCACAGCCAAGAGTTAATGATGGATTTAAGTTAGTTGTTCCACCAATTGCTCCTAAAGCCGCTAATGTGTTAACTAAGATACGTGACGCTGGAATCGCTAAACCAAATTCTTTAACTAACTCATCATTTTCAGTGTGTACCATTGCAGTATGGCCAGCACCTTCGTTTAATAATAACTCACGGCATGTTGCAACACCTTCTGCCCAGTCTGCCACTGTGAACATTGCTAAGATTGGTGATAATTTTTCACGTGAATAAGGATTTTCTTTGCTAATTTCTGTTTGCTCACTGATTAAAATAACCGTTTCTTTTGGTACGTCAATGCCACTCATACGAGCAATTTCAGTTGCTTTTTTACCAACGATTTCAGGATTCATTGTTCCATTTTCACGCATAATAAATGCGCCAACTTTTTCTGATTCTACTTCATTCATAAAGTAAACATGACGCTCTTTTAATGCATTAACGACTTCTTCTTTAACTGCTTCTTCAACAACTAAGGCTTGTTCTGAAGCACAAATTGTACCAAAATCAAATGTTTTACTTTCAATAATACGCTCAACTGCTAATTCGATATTTGCTGATTTTTCAATCATAACTGGTGTATTACCAGGTCCTACACCGATTGCTGGGTTACCTGAAGAATAAGCTGCACGAACCATACCTTCGCCACCTGTTGCTAAAATTAAGGCTGTTTGACGGCTAGCCATCAATGCTTGAGTTCCTTCTAAACTTGGCTCAGAAATCACTTGAACTAATCCTTTTGGTGCTCCTGCGGCTTCAGCTGCTTGATTAATGTAATCTACAGTTGTCATAATTGCATTTAACGCTTTCGGATGTGGTGATAAAATAACGGCATTACGTGTTTTTAGCG
The DNA here is from genome assembly GCF_001998885.1 of Vagococcus penaei. NCBI lineage: Bacteria > Bacillati > Bacillota > Bacilli > Lactobacillales > Enterococcaceae > Vagococcus > Vagococcus penaei. Next base: position 2,130,456 of record NZ_CP019609.1, on the reverse strand, counting down.
CTAATAATGATTTAAAGATAGTTGTTGACGTTGGGTTTGTTGATGGAATCAATGCAGCAACTACTCCCATTGGGATTGCAACCTTCAATAATTTATTGACATCATCTTCTTCAATAATCCCAACAGTTTTAACATCTTTAATACTATGGTAGAGTGTTTCACTAGCAAATAAGTTTTTAGTTGTTTTATCTGTTACGTTACCAAATCCAGTTTCGTCATGTGCTAATTTTGCTAATTCAACTGATTTATGCGTTAATGCTTCAGCAACTGCTGTCACAATTGCATCAACTTGCTCTTGCGTAAAGTTCGCATACTCTTTCTGTGCAATCACTGCGTTTTCAATTAATTGTTCAACTTCTTGGCGCTCATCTGTTTTTACTTCAAAATTCATTAACATAATTGGTTCCCCCTTGGATGTGTTTGATTTAATTTATACTCATATCATACAGTGAAGTAAGCGTTTTATTTTAGGACTATTGGCGACTAAAAAAGGAATTTTTTAACGTGATTTAGTAACTACTTCACAAATAGAAAGATTATTAAATCAATGATTAGAGATGACACTTTCACAAAGACAAATTTGTGTTAATTATGGTATACTAAACCAATAAAAGTTGTCCAAGGAGGAATTATTATGTGCTTTGTTTTGATTGCTACCCCAAATTCAAAGGAACGACTCTTTTTGAAAAAAATTATTAATCAAGATTTTTTTAATATCCAACTATTACCTGATGCTTTTACTTCTCAAGATGTTTTAGACATTTCTAAAAAACATGACATCAACTTACTTATTTTAGATGTTTCTAGTGCAATGCCAAATGCCTTTAAGGTTAAGACGCAAGTCCTGAGAGAGCAACCCAATGTCCGTACTATTTTGATCGATGATGAAGAAAATTTTGCACATTTGCATAAATCGTTACGTTGTGGTGCGATTGACTATTTAATCAGTCCTTTAAAAAAAATTGAAGTTCAACAAAGTATTCATCGCGCTATTTTATCACTCAATCAAGTGTCTCTGCTTAGTGAAACAGACACGCCAATTACAGATACAAAGAAAGAGCAATCCAATCAAATGATGCTTTATATTCATCAAAATTATCGTGACCAAATTTCACTCGATACCTTAGCTGAATTTTCGCATCTACATCGAAGCTATGTTAGTCGTTTGTTCAAAGAAGCAACCCGCATGACTGTCACAGAATATTTAACATTGTATCGCATCGAACAAGCGAAAAAATTGTTATCAACAACTGATACACCAATTGCGAATGTTTCTGAAGAAGTTGGTTACATTGACCCTGCTTACTTTAGTCGCATTTTCAAAAAAGAGACCGGCCTTACCCCAAAACTTTATCGCAAAACGTTCCAAGGTCGAATGACTCCACCTGATATGCTATTTGCCTTACAATAGAAATAAGCCGACATAATTGTGTCGGCTTATTTTTTTACTGTCCTGCAAGCAGTTTATTTTGATGGGACTCTTTGATTGTCGCTAAAAGATTAGCATCTACTAAAATATCGTAAGCCGTCCGTGCAAGTAGCTCTGCCGCAATTGCAATGGAAGCTAGCCCTTTTTCACTTTTTGCTGCTGCTTTAAACTCTTCTGAATGACCTGCAATATAAGTATCAGCAATTGATACCGTTGGCTGAATCGTTGGAATAACTTGACTCACATTACCAACATCAGACGAGCCTAAACTTGTTTGGAAAGAGACATTAATTTCTTCTAAAGGAATAGCCAAATCTTTTGTATGCGTTAAAAATACTTCATCAAACTCTGGTGTTATCACTGTTTCATCTACCGCATTTTGAAACAAACCAAACTCATAAGTTGCACCAGTCGCTAAAGCTGCACCTTCAACAACCTGTTCGACTTTTTTATAAACCTCAGATAAAGTCGTTCGATTGTTCGCTCGTAAATAAAATCGACCTGAGGCAAACTCTGGAATCACATTTGCTGCTACACCACCATCTGTAATGATTCCATGAATATTAACATCTTTCGGTAAGTATAAACGTAGCCCGTTAATTCCGTTAAACGTCTGAATTAATGCTTCTAATGCACTAATACCTTTTTCAGGAGCCGCCGCCGCATGTGAGGCTTTGCCATAAAATTTTATATCTACTGGAGCATTCGCCAAGGTACTTGTTGTGCGACCATATTTATAAGCTGGATGGGCACACAAAGCAATATCAACATCTTTAAAAAAGCCTTCACGGACAAAACTGCCTTTAGCTGAACCATTTTCTCCCCCTTCTTCACCAGGTGTACCATAAACTCTAACTTCTCCACCTACATTTTTAACTAGCTCCTTTAAGGCACTAGCTGCTAAGACTGAATACGTACCAAATAAATTGTGTCCACATGCGTGACCGATTCCAGGTAAGGCATCATACTCTGCTAAAAAACAAATTACAGGTCCTGTTTTGTCTGATACATACCTCGCATCAAATCCTGTTCGATGTCCAGCAACATCTTTAACGACTTTAAACCCTTCTTTCTTCAACTGATTAACTAAGACGTCGGATGAGTAAAATTCATAGTTGCTAACTTCTGGATGATTGTGAATATCTAATGCTAATTCTTGATAGATTGGTAATTGTTGCTCAATAAATGTTGTTATTGTATTGTAGGCATTTTCTTTTGTGAACGTTACTTGATTACTAGTTTGATTTGACATAATTTGGTCACTCCTTTATTTTTTCCCAAATGTGTCCCAAGCAGGAATGCTTGAGCCTTTAGACGTTTCTTCAATAATTTTTTTTGTTTGATCTGTTTGATACTCCGAAACAATTTTTTGATAAACTTTATTATCTTTGTCTTCATCACGGACCACGATAATATTGACGTATGGTTTAACTTTGTCATTAATCGGTTCTAAGAAAATAGCATCCTTAGTAGGTACAAAACCTGCATCAACAGCAACACCACTATTAATAGCTGCTAAGTCAACATCGGCTAGCGATCTAGCTGTTTGAGAGGCATCTAGTTCAGAAATAGCTAACTTTAACTTATTTTCGGTAATATCCCCAACAGTTGGTGTTTGCCCTTTATCTGAGTTGACTTTGATTAATCCGGCTTCTTGTAATAATAATAGAGCTCGACCACCATTGGTTACATCATTTGGAATTGCTACCTTAGCACCATTTTTTAGGTCTTTAATGTCTCTAAGCTTATTAGAATACAAGCCCAATGGCGCATTGACTGTGTTACCAATCGATACTAGCGAGGTTTGATGCTCTTCATTAAATTTATCGAGAAAGAATTGATGTTGGAATGCATTCATATCAATTGAGCCGTCTGCTAAAGCTTGATTTGGCTGGTTATAATCAGAAAATGTCACATATTCTAACTTAATCCCCTTATCTTCCAAACGACTTTTCACATCATCCCAGACATCTGTATCTGATCCAACAACACCTAGTTTAACCGTTGTTGATTTTGTTTGCTCCTTATTTTTCTTATCTGATGCCTCCGATTGACCACAACCTGTGACAGTTGCTAATAAAGAAACACCAACTAATGCTGCTAAGATAATTTTTTTCATATTGTTAACTCCCCTTCATTAATGACTAATTTTTTTGATGATGACTTGACTAATTGATTGACTAATAAATACTAAAATTAACACTAACAGTGTTGCTACCACCGTAACATCAGTTTGAAAACGATTGAAGCCCCTAGAAATAGCTAGATTGCCCAAGCCACCTGCTCCGACAGCTCCTGCCATTGCAGTTAACCCAATCAAATTAATAACTGTCAAAGCCGATACACGAACAATTGCTGGTAAGCCTTCATTAAGATACACTCTAAAAATAATTCCCAATGGACTAGTTCCCATGGCTTGAGCCGATTCGACAACACCTGGATCAATTTCTAAGAGGGCATTTTCAATTTGCCGAGCAAAAAAAGGAACAACTCCTGCAACTAAAGGGACTAAAGCTGCTACCTCGCCAATCGTTGTTCCGACAATAAAACGTGTCACGACTGCAAGTAACGTCAACATAATGATAAATGGAATCGCACGACAAATGTTAATGCCTTTATCTAAAACATGGTAAAGAATTGGTTGCTCAAGCAAGCCCTTTGGACGTGTGACAATTAAAACTACACCTAAAATAATTCCTAAAATACCCGCAATGATGGCAGTCCAAAATGTCATAAATAAGGTTTGCTTGGTTGCAATGATAAACTCTTCTGGAATTTGACTCACGTTGGGTAAATATTTTTCAATTAATATCATCATCTATATACCCCCTTCAACTATTTTTAACGGTTTTATTGTCTCTGATTGGTGGCTATTCAAACGGTTGACCGATACGGCTTGTTCCGCTAGATAGTTCAATGCTTTTTCACGCTGTTTTTTGACACCTGATAATAAAACAATCAAACTACCAATAGGTGTCTGCTGAATAATGTCAACATTTCCATATAAAATACTCGTCGTCACTTGAAATTTACTGTAAAGTTGCGCAATTAATGGATCATTGGTCTGTTCACCAACATAAGCTAGTTCCACTAACCACTCTTGCTCACCTAATTCTTTAAATCGTTCTTGAGTCAAAATCTGTTCCAAAGCGTAATCAACATGCGTTGTCGCCCGAATAAACTCTTGAGTCAAACTTGCTTCTGGATGACTAAAAATATCTAGGCAATTTCCTTGTTCCACAACTTGGCCATTTTCCATGACTGCTACACGGTCACAAATATCTTTCACAATTTGCATTTCATGTGTAATCAACACAACCGTCAGTTGCAATTGTCTATTTAATTTTTTTAATAACTCAAGAATTTGTCGTGTAGTCTTAGGGTCTAGTGCACTCGTCGCTTCATCACATAGTAAAATATCGGGGTCATTGGCCAAGGCTCGTGCGATGGCAACACGTTGTTTTTGACCACCAGATAATTGATGCGGATAGGCCGCTTGTTTGTCGACCAACCCAACTAAGTCTAATAGTTCCAAGACTCTCTGTTGTCGTGCACTTTTTGATTTGCCTGTATACTTTAATGAAAAGTCAACATTGTCATAAACAGTTCGACGAGTCATTAAATTAAATTGCTGAAAAATCATGCCAATCTTTTTTCGTTCTTGACGTAATTCCTTCGCTGATAAAGTTGTTAAATCGATACCGTTGATTAATACGTTCCCCTGAGTGGGTCGTTGTAATAAATTTATCACGCGCACTAAGGTACTTTTTCCAGCACCTGAGTAACCAACGATCCCAAAAATTTCACGCTGACGAATAGTCAAATTAACTTCTTTTACCGCTTGAACATTTAGGTTATCTTGTTGAAACGTAACCGATATATTCTTTAATTCAATCATGTAAATTCCTCCTTTAGTAAAATAAAAAAACGTCCTCAAGTAAACCCTATTTTTACTAACAGGGTTTACTTGAGGACGCTTTTGCGTGTTACCACCTCAATTTTGAGTAATAGTTACCTATCACTCCTCTTCGAGTACCATCATACTCTAGCACATTAACGGTTGCGACCGTTACCGCCTCACAACTAACTAAGTTGCTCGGGATAAGTAACTCGCTGGCCATTTTCCAATTTTCTTATCTTACCTTTTTTCAGCTACCAAGGTTCTCTGTTGAAGATAATTAAAAAGTACTTACCAGGTCATCGTTAGACTATTTAAACTACTTTAAAGACAAAAAAGTCCCTTTACTAGCCTAAACTAGTAAAAGGACGACGTATCGCGTTACCACCTTTTGTTCGGAAATAAATTCCCTCAACTCTGACAACTAGTTTAATTGACTAGTATCAGTATTCCTTTTAACAGTGGAATCTTCTGAGTATACCTACCTATCGATATACTATCCTCTAAGACCATTTTCAACTTTTTCTCACTTAGCTCTTTGCACCAAGACAGAGCCTCTCTAATAAGCGTTCCAAGTTTACTTTTCTTTTCAACGGATATAACTATTTATGTGTTGAATATAATTTACAAGATTCTCTCATTTAAGTCAAGCATTAAATTAAAGAAAAATGAGTTTTTTTTATTTATAAAACTGCATCGGATGAGATAAATAGTTGATATTGCTAACTTTTTCAGCTGTAATAAAGCCAGATGGTGCCTTTAAAATAGTTGGAATTCGATTAACTAAAGTGGCACAAGTATGAGAAACAGTATCAGGTTTTTCTAATGAGAAGACCATATCTGGTTCACCAGTAATCTCCCAATCGCACATATCGCCATCTGTCTCACGATATACTTTTCCAATACATTCCACTTCAACTTCAACACCTTGATGTGTCTGAATCGTTGTAACAGCTGACATTCCAATAGCATCCCCCGCTGGAATCGTACGGCCTAACGTGTCAGAATACACATCCTCATCTAGTACAAATGGTACACTTTTTTGTGAAATTGATTGAATCGTCCAACCCATCTTAGAACAAATAGCTTCTCCAGCATTCCACATATAAGAAGGCAAACTTTCTGCTGACGCGATTTCTTTCTCAAAACGTTTTAAATCATAACCAGAACCATGCGCTTCAGCCAATGCCAAACCGTAATCTTCAACATTGTAACTTACTGCACCTTTAACTTTTCGTATTGAGTTCATGCCTGCCATCATTAAGCAAGGCATGTTAATCCAATAAATATCTTGCATTCCAGTTCCCATAATTGTTGCATGATTTTCTTTAGCTAATTTATCTAAGGCATTTGTTTGTGCAGGTGAAGTATTCCATGGATAGATAGCTTCTTCACAAGTGGTTAAAACATTTACCCCATGTTTCAAACACAACTCATAGAAAGGTGTCATTTCAGGCATGTAACTGAAAATAGTTACCAGTGCAACATCCGCATCACAACTACTTAAAACGGCCTCAGCATTATCAGAAATAATCACACCTGTCTTAAAGCCTAACTCTGCAAATTCACCGATATCTTGACCTACAACCGCAGGATTACTGTCAATCGCACCGACTACTTCAGCTCCATGATCATATAAGTATTTAAAGATAACTTTCGACATTTTACCGCAACCATACTGAACGACTTTAACTTTTTCTTTAAACATATTAATTCCTCCTAGTAGTTGTTTTATCTTTCACAATCATAGTATAATCTCTATAGTAAGTATAGAGTCAAGGAGAGTATTGAAAATGTTTTCTAAATTAAAAATTGGCGACTTTGCTCGTCTTAATAACTTATCTGTCCAAGCTTTACGTCACTATGAAAAAATTGGTTTATTATACCCAATTGACGTTGATACAGAAACAAACTATCGCTATTACCATCTCAATCAATCGGCCATTCTTGATAACATCCAACTACTAAAGCAATTGAGTTTTTCTTTAGCTGATATCAAGAAAATTCTTGATGAAACAAATTCTCAAGCTGACCTAGATGACGTTATTCAACAAAAACAAGCAGAACTTTTAGCGGAAAAACAAAAAATTAATGACCAACTCGCACTCCTCAAAACTTATCAAGAAGGCGTTACTATTTTTGAACAAAACAAATTCTCAACTAATGTCGCCATAGAAAATTTTGCTTCTAGGTCGATTTTAACCTATGCGATTGATCGCAATATTTACGCTATGACAGAAGCTGAGTATGAATATTACTTGCGTGAGTTTAAACTATTCGCCTTAAAATCAGGGTTGAAAGAGTGGCAATTTAATCGAGTAGGATCCATTATGTCTCGACAAAATTTCACTACTGGAGAGTTTATTTCAACAAAATTATTTATCTTCGTTCCCTATCAGTTTCCACACTCGATTCGGCTACGTAAAGGAAGTTATGCGACAAACTATTGTCATTCTTTCAAAGAAGAATTACCAACATTAAAACACTTTAACCATCAGATTGAACAACTAGGTTATCATCCAAAAGGAGACTACATTTGCGAAGTCGTTTATGAAAAAACGAAAACAAAGGACTTAGAGCGTCATATGTTTATCCGAATGCAAATTCCAATCTAAAAACAGGATGGTTATACATTAAAAGACCTGATTTGGCTAAAGATGCTACCCAATCAAGTCTTTTAATCTTGGTAATTAAATTAATCAAGAACTTTCAAATTAAATCAATCGGCACTTTTAATGTTTTTAACAGGCCATATCATTTTTTATCGTTACTTATCCTCAAATCTCGCCAATTTCCCAAAGAAACAGTGTTATTCTTATTTAAATAACAGATTGATTTAAATAAGCTCCTTGATTATTTAATTATCCCCCCATTGCCATATATGCATTATGACTACTTTAACTATAACAAATGTTTCTTTAATTAGTCAGTGGTTCAAGTGACAGATTTCTTACATTTATGATATAACTCTGACTGTTTTATTAGTCGATTTTCGTTGCGAAGTGTTCAAAACTAAGGTAACATTATTTTAGATTGGTCCTAATGTCTAAAGTGATTGTTATCAGTGATTGTTCTACTATCATTTATAGCTAAACATAAAGGTGGTTCATATGACTTTAATAAAAAAAGGAACCGGTTTAATAACCATTTTATTAGCATTATTTGTTTTCTATCGTTCTTTTACGATTGGCTTGAGTGTCTTTTATCAAAATGTTGTTGATTACAATGGGTTGATTGGTGTTGTTTTCTCTTTTGCAATTTTAATTGCTGGTATTATTACAGTTAGTAACAGTACACAAACAAACACTCTTGCTAGTAGTATTCTCTGTTTAGCTGGTATTCTTGCTATACTGTTTACTACCTACTTTACTGATTTAATCGTTTGGGGTGGACTAAGTATCTTATTAGCTGCTATCCTTATACTCCTAGATATAATTTCCCTCTTAAAAATAAATCAGAAAAAAAGACGAAAAAAATAACCCTATTGACGATTAGAAAAAGTAAAATTCTTTGTCAATAGGGCTATTTTTATTTATGTTCTCTGTCGAAGCGTTTTTCAGCTTTCTTTTCTTTTTCATGAGCAACTTTCTCACGATTTTTGTCAATTTCTGCTTCAAATGTCTCTTTGTTTTTTTCGTCTTTAAAAGCTTCACGGTTTTCTTCTAAATCATGGCGTTTTGTGGTCATTAAATCATCTCCTAACGGTTTTATATTACCATTATAACGTATATAGTGTTTTTATGCTAATGATGCCTTCTCAGTTAACTAGTCGTCTTTTAAATAAAATCATGATAAGATAGATTTTATTGACTAAATTAAGGAGTAAACTATGAAACAGACAAAATTTTTCTTACTTACACTATTCATCACATTGATGACTTTAACCGGTTGTCAATCGACTAGTAGTACTCATCAAGGAGATTCTTCGACCAATCACCCGAAAACCAGTAGCTCATCGCAAATAAGCCAATCATCGAGTACAAATCAACCTGCTAGCAAACAGACTGATAGCGATGATTTAGCAAATTTAAACTATTCAAATCAGCAAACCATTACTATCAATGATAATGTTCCTGATTTTTCAGCTAATGACTTATCAATAAAAAATGGCTCTTGGGAAAAATATGGCGACTTAGATCACTTAAACCGTGTGACTTATGCTGAAGCCATGTTAAACCAGGACTTAATGCCTAAAGAAAAACGAGGAGATATATCTTCCGTCAAACCTACTGGCTGGCGCAATAAAAAGTTAGAAAAAGGATACCTATATAATCGGTCACATCTTATTGGTTTTGCACTTGCTGGTGAGAATGCAAACTGGAAAAATTTAATGACCGGTACACAACAACTTAATAATCCAGAGATGTTACGTCACGAAATGGATATTAAATATTATCTGGAACAGTCTCCTGATAATTATGTTCGCTATTCAGTTATACCAATCTTCCGTGATAACGAACTTGTTGCACGAGGTGTTCATATGCGTGCTCAATCAATTAATAGTGACGCTATCGCATTTAACATTTATATTTTTAATGTCCAGGATGGTGTATCAATCAACTATACGGATGGGACGAGTACGCTGACTAAAGAGACTCCTAAATCATCTGCTCCAAAAAAAGAAGAAGTAAAAAACTTTGAAACAACACAAAATAAGTCTGAAAATCACGAAGAATATGTTGATACACAGGGTAATGGCTTAATCAAAGGTTCAAATAGTCATATCTATCATATTCCAGGTTCCAAATATTATGACAAAACGACTAATCCTAAAGCTTGGTTCAAAACAATTGAAGAAGCAGAAAATGCGGGCTATCGTCCACCAAAAAATTAGTATTAAATAGAATAAATATAGTCATGAATTTGATGCGTACTCACTAGTTATTGATGAGTACGCTTTTTTTTACAATATTTTTCAAGTTGATAAATCAAAATAAAAAAAACTAAACTTTATTTATGAGGTTATCTTGTGCTAAACTAACTATACTAACAGACAAGGAGTGACTTCATTGCGTGCAAAAAAATCAACCAAAAGTTATCAAGTAAAGAAAACACGCTATCTTAAAATTCCCTATCTAAAAGACCGCAAAGGAGTTATTTATCTACAAAAAAGAGCATTTTATTTAAATATTTGGTTTGGACTCTTTTTACTTACATTTATTGCTTTTTTAATTACTCTTAGCCTTCTAAGAACTTCATTAATTACGAATCATAGTTTAAAAAATAAAGAGCAAACTACTAATTTAACAGCCACTAAGCAGCAAAAAGTGACCGCCAATAAAACTTTGCAGCTAACTGAATCTGGACGAGCTGGTGATTTAGAATTAACGGTTAACAGTGTAAAATCTGAGTCAGAAATTAAAGAAGGTAATTTTAAAACGTATCAATCTGAAAATGGCATATTTGCTCTAATCAATGTGTCGCTTAAAAATACAGGTCACTCAACTGCTACAATTAATGTTAATGACTTTAAATTAGTGACTGATGAAAAAAAAGAATACATGCCTTCAATCCTAGCTGGGCTAACAACTAAATACATCACATTTGAATCAATGAATCCAGATTTAACGGTATCAGGCTTTCTAGTTTTTGAAATACCTAAAACTATTGATTTAGCTAATGCTGATTTATATTTTACCTATGATGGAACACTTTTAACTAGTCATTTAAAAAAATCAAATTAATAAAGTAAAGCTTATCTAAAATGGTGGAACTTAAATAAACTTGAGTTAAATACCCATACTATGTTATAATGACTAGTGTTCTAATTATATAGGGGGCGTTACGGATTCGACAGGTATAGTTTGAGCTTCGACTGCGCTTCGTAGGTTACGTCTACGTTAAAACGTTACAGTTAAATATAACTGCTAAAAACGAAAATAATACTTTCGCTTTAGCTGCCTAAAAACAGCGAGTGAAGATCCTCTTGGCATCGCCCATGTGCTCAAGTAAGGGTCTCAAATTCAGTGGGATACGTTAAACTTTTCCGTCTGTAAAGTTTAAAAGAGATCATCAGACTAGCAATGCTCGAGGCCGGTTGTATGGCATAAGGCTGCGCGAAATTTAAATGATACAACTATGAGCGTAGATGTTTAAGTGGCAATATATTTGGACGCGGGTTCGACTCCCGCCGCCTCCATCAATAGTTTTCAGAGGATTCCATAAAGTAGCTAAATGCTGTTAAATCAGCGTTTGGCTACTTTTTTGTTTGTGGAGGATTGATGTTTTTAGATACATATCGTATTCAAATCCTATTTCAATAAATAATATTGAATGAATCTGTTGAGTATTTGTGACAGTTAACAACTTCTTGTATCTTAAAAAATACTAATCAAAACTTGTTTTATCTCAATTAATAGTTCAGTATATAGAATAAACGATTCATCAGTCACGTTTCTAGGACTTTGATGAATCGTCTATTTTTTATTTCATGTACAAATTAAGCTTTAAATGTCTGAGTCTCAATATCAAAAGTTTTATCAACTAAACCATCTGCAAATTCTTTTTCATGGGATACAACTAAAATGGTTCCTTTGTAATCTTGTAAGGCACGCTTTAACGCCTCTTTTGTGGCAGCATCTAAGTGGTTAGTTGGCTCGTCTAAAATCAATAAATTACTTGATTTTAACGTTAAGCCACAGAGTTTTACTTTAGTTTGTTCACCCCCACTTAATTGGTGGATGGCTTTAGTTACATTCTCATCGACAATTCCACTACGTGATAAATAACGGCGTACTTCTTTATTGTTTAGTTTCGGATATAATTCTTTAATATAATCAAATGCACTTTGCATAGGGTTTTCCCAGTCTAAATCTTGAGAAAAATAATTAATCTTAGCTTCACGATTCAATTCAATATCACCAGCTAAAGGACGAACTTGGCCAATCAATGTTTTTAACAAGGTTGATTTACCAATACCGTTAAATCCAGAAATAGCAATTTTCTCACCATTTAAGACGGTCATGCTAATATTAGGTAATAACGGTTTTTTGTACCCAATCGCTAGATTATGAACTTCAATCATCATTGCCGAATGCGTCATAACAAACGGAAATTGGAATTTACCTGGTTTTACTTCTGTCGGTGGTGTTAAGCGCTCAATTCGATTTAATTGTTTCTCACGACTTTTAGCCATATTTGACCGGCTACCAGCTTTATATTTTCTAACATAGTTTTCTAATTTATTAATTTCTTTTTGTTGTTTGTCATACTCACGTTGGTAGTATTCAGCATTCGCATGTTTTTGTTTCATTGCTGCTTCTAAACTGCCACTGTATTTTGTTAAACGTTGAAAATCAATATCACAGATACAGTTTGTAACCCGATTTAAAAACTCGTGATCATGAGAAATCACCATATAGCTAGCATCCATTTGTGTTAAATAATTGGCTAACCAATCAATATGATGAGTGTCTAAATAGTTGGTCGGCTCATCTAACAAAAAGACATCACTTGGCTGAAGTAATAGCTTTGCTAGAGAGACTTTCGATCGTTGTCCCCCACTTAACTCACTAACTTTTTTGTCCAAGCCTATCGCATCTAATCCTAAACCAGTCGCGACTTTTTCAATATCGCTTTCCAAAGTATAAAAATGATGTTTTTCTAATTCTTCTTGATATTTACCCGCTTTTTCAATTAACTCATCATCATATGTTTCTGCGTATTCTTCATATAGTTTTTGAATATCTTCATCCATTTTATACAAACGCTTAAAGGCACTTTTTAAATAATCAAACATTGTATCATTCTCATCATAAGTTAATTGTTGCTCTAAATATGCAAATTCAATGTTTTTTTGCCATTTGATGTCACCACTGTCTGGTACAACATCACCCATAATGATTTTAAAGAGCGTTGATTTCCCAACTCCATTTTTCCCCGTTAACCCAAGATGCTCACCTTTATTTAATGAAAATTCACTATCTTCATATAATAATTTATCAGGTAATTCATAACTTAATCGTTTAATTGTTAATACACTCACTCGATTCATCCTTCCATTTTTTTAGTAACTTTATTTTAATTTTACTGCAACAACAAAAAAGCTCCTATCCGCATTAACAGTCTAGGAGCCACTTATCATCATTAGATAGTCGTCCGTAAAAGTCCCTTAAATAACTCATGCTACATCATAAGTTATGTCTCTTACTCGACTACTTTGTGATGAAAAATTTTATCATGATACACCAAATTAATACGCCAGCCAAAGTGTTCTTTTAAATCAACCTAACCTCTGACTGTTAGCCTAATTGTTCTACAAAAATTATATGCAGTATAACATACTCTATGACCGATGTAAATTTCAAAAAGCGACCTCATCTATCTGAGGCCGCTTTTTGTTTAGTATTTATCTTATGATAAGTCAATCTTGACATCAACATGTTGCACAGGTACATCGTAGAATGGGTCTTCACGACGACCTAAGAAATCTGTTGCTTGTTGCGGGAATAACGCGTACATCAAGACATCTTCCTCTGATTTCGCATACTGCTTGATTTCCTCTCTAAAAGCAGGCATTTGTGGTGCGATTAAATCTGCTGGACGTTGCGTGATTACCTCAGCATCTCCAATAATTTTTTCTTGAATCTCTTTTGAAATTTCAACTGGTGGACGACCATATAAGCCTTTAACATAATCTTTAATTTCTGTTGGGACTAATTTATATCGTTCACCTGAAATAACGTTCATTAATGCTTGTGTACCCACCATTTGTGATAATGGCGTAACAAGTGGTGGAAATCCTAAATCAGCACGTACCTTAGGAACTTCCGCTAAAACTTCATCATATTTGTCTTGTAATCCCTGTTCTGTCAACTGGCTTAATAAGTTAGATAACATCCCACCAGGTACTTGATAAATTAATGTTTTCGGTTCAATATCTTTTACTTTTGGATTTAATATACCATCATTTCTAAAGGTGTCACGAATTGGATTAAAGTATTCAGCAATTTCTGTTAATTTTTCCATATTTAATCCAGTATCATAACCCATTTCTTCTAATGCCATAGCAACCGATTCTGTTGCTGGTTGACTTGTACCACCAGCAAATGATGAGATGGCAGTATCAATAATATCAGCACCTGCTTCAGCAACCCGTAAATATGTCATCTCTGAAATCCCACTTGTTGCGTGCGTATGGACTTCTAACGGTAAATCAATTGCATCTTTAATTCGACTCACTAATTCGAAACCAGTTTGTGGTGTTAAAATTCCAGCCATATCTTTAATACAGATTGAATCTGCTCCAGTATTAGCCATTTCTTTGGCTAATGCCACAAAATAGTCAACTGTATGAATCTTACTTGTTGTATAAGAGATGGCTGCTTGGCAATGACCACCAGCTTCTTTTGCTGTAATGATTGATGTTTGAAGATTACGCGTATCATTTAACGCGTCAAATACGCGAATGATATCAATCCCATTTTTGATTGATTTTTCGACAAATTCACGTACTACATCATCGGAATAATTTTTATAACCTAATAAATTTTGGCCACGTAATAACATTTGTAGCTTAGTATTTTTAACTTCTGCACGAATTTTCCGTAATCTTTCCCACGGATCTTCATTTAAGAAACGAATACAAGAATCAAACGTTGCTCCGCCCCACATTTCTAACGAATGATAGCCAGCTTCGTCCATTGTTTTAATAATTGGTAACATATCTGCTGTTGGCATTCTTGTGGCAATTAAACTTTGTTGCCCATCACGCAAAACTGTTTCCATAAACTGAATTTTTTTAGTCATTTACTTGCACCCTTCCTCTTCGACTATTTCACTGATTTTTCTCTGCATCTCTTCAACGGAATGTTTTCGTGAACGACCGCATGCTTTTGCCTCATCTGAACAGATAAAACAACGACGTCTTGGATAGCCTAGCTGCTCCCGACTAAGACTTTTTAACTCACTCAACTCAAGCCAGACAACATCCAAATCGACTAAACGGCCAAAAGCATGTGTCTCCTCAATCTGAATCATTTTTTCTTTTAATTCTTTGGGAGTGATTGGTACCAAGAGATAAAACTCATACCCTGCTGGTTGATTGACATATAGGTGAGAAAGCGTCGGTACATTAGTTACTGTCTGTGCTATCTCAGTCATCACAGTTTTAAATACTTTTTCCAGCCCTACAGATGTTTTAATCGCTCCTGGAATAGTCATCGTTGCTGATAACAAAGCACTTGTTGGATTAGCTTCCAATATCTCATATTGCTTAGCGACACGTGCTTCACGAGCATCCAGTACATCACTCAAAGTGATTTCTGGTCCGTCAAATAGAGTATTAGACATTTTTTACCACATCAATTAATGTTCCATCGCGGTATTCAATTAAAGCAACAACTTTATCGCCATATTGAATTGCTTCAGGCGTTCCGACAATGCTGTAAGCTTTCTCTTTTAATTCCTCAATGGTATATTGTGGCACATCTAACTGTTTAAAGTGTTCAACTAAATCAGGTCGATTTGGATTAATAGCAATCCCAACTTCTGTTACAATCACATCAATACTTGTCCCAGGTGTGACAACAGTATTCACTGTATCCACAATTGTTGGAATACGTCCACGGATTAGCGGTGAAATAACTAAACTCATTTTACATGCCATACTTGTATCTGAATGCCCACCAGACGCCCCACGGATAATACCGTCAGAACCGGTCATAACATTAACATTATAATTTGTGTCAATTTCTAATGCAGATAAAATCGCTGTATCTAACTGATTAATAACAGCGCCTTTACTTAACGGTGAAGCATACATATTAGCATCAATTTCATAATGATTAGCATTTTTTCCTAAAGAAATTGCTGACGGATGATCAAAATCTTGCACATCAATAATTTTTTCAACTAAGCCTTCTTCTAACAACTCAACCATTGCATTTGTAATACCACCTAAAGCAAAACTAGCAGTAATACCATCTTTAATCATTGCTTCACGTAAGAAACGAGAAACTGCTAATGATGCTCCACCTGTTCCTGTTTGGAAAGAAAAGCCTTCTTTATAATATGGTGAATTAACAATCACTTTTGAAGCATATTCCGCAATTAACAATTCTTTTGGATTCTTTGTAAAACGAGTAGCACCTTTAGCAATTCCTTTTGGATCTCCAATAGCTTCGACTTCAACAACATAATCCACATCCGTTTGTGGGATACTGATTGGCGTATTTGGGAACGGTACTAAAGTGTCCGTAATAATGACTACTTGATCTGCATATTTCGCGTCAATCATTGCATAACCTAATGACCCACAGGTGGTTTTTCCAACCGTTCCATTTGAATTACCATAACTATCAGAACTTGGTGCACCTAAGAAAGCAACATCAATATGAATGTCACCAGCGGCTACAGCTCTCGCACGGCCACCGTGTGAACGAATCACAACAGGATTTTCCATAATTCCTTGAGAAATTGCTGCACCCACTTTGTCACGTAATCCACTTGACGTAATATTTGTGACAACACCATTTTTAATATGCTCAATCAACGGCTCATGTACATTAGCAATTGAACTTGGTGCGATTGATAAATTTTTAATACCCATTTTAGCAATTTCCTCTAGAACCATGTTCATTACATAGTCGCCTTCACGGAAATGGTGATGGAATGAAATTGTCATGCCATCTTTTAATCCCGTTTTTTCAATGGCTTCACGTATGCTACCTAAAAGTTTAGAGTCATTAGGACGAACTGGTTTAATACTGCGACTAGCTTCTTGGTAAGGTTTAATGTTTGCTAATTCACCTTCAAAAACACCATATTGATCAGCATATTCTTGAGGGATTTCTTTTCCTACTTTATTCAAGACCATGACTAAATTTCCTCCTCAGTAATTAATTTAGCAGCTTTAGCTAAGGCAATCACTCGCTCTGCACGTTCAACGATTGGTTTATCAACCATTTTTCCATTAACCGAAATAACACCAGATCCTTTAGCTTCAGCTTCACGAATACCCCAAATGACTTCTTTAGCCTGTTGGATTTCTTTTTCCGTTGGTGCATAAATCTCATTTACTAAAGGAATTTGACGAGGATTAATCACTGATTTACCATCAAAGCCTAATTGCTTAATTCGGCTAACTTCTGCTTTGAAACCTTCAACATTATCGACATCTGAATAAACAGTATCAATAGCAGCAATACCAGCAATACGAGCTGCGTGTAAAATCATACTGCGCGCAAAGAATAATTCTTGACCATCAGGATAACGTTTAGTTTTCATATTTGTCACATAGTCTTCTGCTCCTAAAGCGATACCAATTAAACGGTCAGATGCTTTGGCAATTGCTGGAGCATTTAGAACACCCTCAGCTGATTCAATCGCTGCCATCATGTGTGTCGTACCAACTGGAATATTATTAGCTTTTTCAACTGCTGTAATCACAGCATCTACATCAATAATATCTTGAGCTGTTTCTGTTTTAGGTAAGCGGATGACATCAACTCCAGCTAGGACAACTGCTTCAATATCTTCAGCTCCAACTGTATCTAATCCATTAATACGCACAACAGTTTCAACACTACTATAATCAAAAGTTTTAAGTGCAAAATGTACTAGTGTACGGGCTGAATCTTTTTCTTTTAACGACACAGCATCTTCTAGGTCAAACATAATTGAATCAGCGCCATATAAAGGTGCATCTCTTAACATCGCTGCATTTGAACCAGGTACAAACATCATTGTTCTTCTTAAGCGTTCCATGAGTTGATCTCCTTCCAGTCAAATTTATCTGCATTTGTAGCACGATAGACAGCAGTAATTGTTCGTGCTTGAATTGTACAATCTAATGCTCCTTTATCAACAGCAATTACTTTTATAGATGTCACACCCAATTTTTCTAATGTATCCGTAATAACTTGACGGATTTGTTTACCAAATTGTTTTTCAACACTACTATCTAAAGAGATATTAACTTCGTTCACTGTATTTGGTTCAACTGTGATCATGATGTCACTAGATTCCACAGTACCAGCAACAGCATTTTTTATAATTTCCATGTTGCTTCACCTCGATAATTTATTGTGTTCTTGTAAATATTTATAAGTCGTTGGTGGTAAAAATGACTCTAACGTTGCGATATCCTGATTTTTCAATGCGTTCCTAACTTTTGTGGCACTAATTAATTGACCATCGCTAGCAATTCTCGGGACTACAACTAACTGGATTTCTTCTGCGAATACTTTTTTTAAGGACTGATTATAAATCTCTGTCACTTTTGAAAAAGGTTCTTCACCTACAAATCGTTGGGTAATCTCTAAAACTGGAGCAATTTTTTCTTTAAATAATGTCGCATCCAAAGTTGCCTGAACTTGAGCAACCGTTTCATAGGCAGCATCTTTTAAAAAATAAGAAGGAAACGTTGCTGACGAAATTAAGTAATCATTCGTTGGTAAAACAGTGACATTGGATAAATGTTCCACACCTTGCTTCACCATTTCAAATCGGTCAGTGTTCGAAAACTCTGACCGATCTTCAGTTAAGACAAACACATAGACTTGTTGCGATTCACTTGCGGCTTTCTCTACTAAATACTGATGTCCTTTAGTAAAAGGGTTAGCGTTCATCACAATACTACTAGCTAAACCAGGCTTTTTATGGATTCGTAGCATTTCCAAATAGTCTTGAAAATCAGGTGAACCTTGTTCCATAAATAGAGTATCATCAGTAAAAATAATCTCACGAAATCCCAGTGACTTGAATATATTAAAATTACTCGGCTTTGTATATACAAAATAATGCAATTGATTTTCTTCATGTAGTCGCTCTGTCAGATGCTGTATTACTTTTAATAGTAAATTTTCTGACTGAAACTCTTCCCTTACGACTAAACACTTGATAATATTTTTGAAAAATGATCCTGTCGCAACTAATTTATCCCCACTATAGATACCGACAGTATAATCAATTTCTTCATTGACAGTCAAACCTGCTTCTTCCATTAATTCTGCCCATTTTTTATGGGCATATGAATCACGAGTTAACCAAAGCCTCTTTATTGAATACATGATTTGCCTCTTTTACTTATTTCTTTTTAACTGGAAATAACTTACATAATACCATTGATACAAGGTAGATAATTAAGATAACTGCAAATACTCCACCCCAACCTAATACTAATAATTCGATTGATTTTGCTAAATCTGCTGACATAATAGTGCTCCTTTCCTATTCATTTATTAAGCAAGTAATGCAAGTAATAATCCACCCGCAATAACAGATGCAATTTGACCAGACACGTTAGCCCCAGCAGCATGCATTAAAATAAAGTTTTGAGGATCTTCATCAGTTGCCATTTTTTGAATAACACGACTTGACATTGGGAAAGCCGAAATACCTGCTGCACCAATCATTGGATTAATTTTTTCTTTTCTAAAGATATTTAACAACTTCGCAAATAGTACGCCACCAATAGAATCCATGATAAAGGCAACTAAACCTAATCCAATAACAATTAACGTATCAACTTGTAAAAATTCTTCATACTGCATTTTAACAGAAATAGATAAACCTAATAAAATACTAATCAAATTAACTAACTCATTTTGAGCAGTAATAGATAGACGATCTAATACACCACATTCTCTTAACAAGTTACCAAACATTAAAAACCCAACTAAAGGTAACGATACTGGAGCAATTAATCCAGCAACGATTGAAATAACAACTGGGAATAAAATCTTAGCAGTTTGTGACACTTCTCCGGCACGGTAATTCATTCGGATACTACGTTCTTTTTTAGTTGTGACAGCTTTAATCGCAACCGGTTGAATAATTGGTACTAATGCCATATAAGAATAGGCAGCAACCATAATCGCTCCTAAATATTTCGAATGAAGCGTATTTGCCACGAAGATAGACGTTGGTCCATCAGCGGCACCGATAATTCCAATAGACGCCGCATCATTTAAATCAAAACCTAATAAAACAGCAATAATGATTGTAAAGAAAATACCGAATTGTGCGGCTGCACCAAATAATAATAAAAATGGATTTTGTAATAATGGTCCAAAATCAATCATTGCACCAATACCAATAAATAATAGTAATGGGAATAACTCTGTTGAAATCCCCATGTCAAACAATACTTGGAATGGTCCAGGCTCTCCAGCTGCACTTAACACTCCTGAATTAGGAAAGTTTACTAAAATTGTTCCAAGACCCATAGGAACAAGTAACGTTGGCTCGTATTCCTTTTTAATTCCTAAATACATTAGAATACCACCAATAATCATCATAACGATACGGCCGGGTTCTTGCCCCATGCCTACAAACCCTTCAATAAGTGTTTCCAAAAACATCACTTCCTCTTTTTTTAATTATGCGACACTTATAAGTAATACTTACAACTCATTAACTTATTCAACAGTAATCAATGGCTCACCAGGGTTAACCATTTGACCTTGTGTGACATGAATACCTGTCACAGTTCCACCTTTGCTTGCGACAATTTCATTTTCCATTTTCATAGCTTCTAAAATCAATAATGTCTGATTCTCTGTAACAACGTCTCCAACATTAACTAATACTTTTAAAATTGTTCCAGGCATAGGAGATGGCATAGCATCTGCTCCTGCTGGTGCTACTGGTGCTGGTGCAGATGGTGCTGACTCAGCTTTTGGTGCTTCTTGAACTGGTGCAGCAACAGGTGCAACTGGCGCTACTGGTGCAGCGGCTTGCGGAACGCCACCAATTTCTTCCATTTCTACTAAATACTCTTTACCATCAATTGAAATCTTAAATTTTCTTAACATCTTTGTTTCCCCCTAATTTTTTTTATAAATTTTTTTAACTACTAATGAATGACTACTTGTATTAGAAGCCTCTGCAATACTTGCAGAAATCAGAGACACTAACTTAGCTTCTGGATTACGTTGCAAAATCTTTTTCACGACAAACTGACTATTCGGTTGGTCCCCCGTAGCTATCGCGGTTGCTATCAAACTAACTAATTGATAATCTTCCGCGTTTGCTTCAATATAAGCCGGAACCGCTTTCCATTCATCGCGGAGTGTTCTATCTTCTGAATTTGTGTCTATAGAACGATTAGATGGTTCAATAGGTAACGCTTTCGATTCTTTTTTAAACAATCTCGTAAATAGCCCCATACTCTTACTCCTTTCTTTTTTGCTTCTTACACATATTATATTAAATTTAAAAGTTTTCTGTAGTTTTTATTGTGAAATTATTGTTCTTTTGCTGTTCCTATTCATCTTTTTTTTTATAAAAATCAACACAAAGCCTTATAAATCAACGTTTCTAGCGAATTAAGGTTTTGTTAATATTTATTTAATACTTTACTAAGACAAAATAGTTAAAATTGTTTTTTTTGTGTTTTTTTAGTGAACTTGAGCTATCCTAAATGGAAATAATTGATTATTCTATAGTCAAGCAAAACCAATATTGTAAAAAAATTAACAAGTGTTAGCCGCAATTAACATTTTTTTATAGCTACATGCTGGTACCGCTTACAAATAAAAAACAAAAAAAGAGAGGAAGAGAAAAATGTTATTAACCATTTTATCTTACGGAATGATTATCTTCTTCATGTTCGTCATCATGAAGAAAAAAATGTCACCGTTTACTTCATTGGTAATCGTGCCTATAGTGTTTACACTAATTGCAATGCTTGCCGGAGTATCTGCAAAGGGAAATATTGGGGATTTTGTTATTGAAGGAATTAAAACAACATCTAACACAGGAATCATGTTACTATTTGCTATTTTATACTTTTCTATTATGTTAGATGCAGGATTATTTGATCCAGTTACAAAAAAAATGATTTATTTCGCAAAAGGCGATCCAATGAAAGTTTTAATGGCAACAGCAGTTGTTGCTGCTACAGTCTCACTAAATGGAGACGGTACCACAACAACATTGATTTGCTGTTCGGCATTTATTCCAATTTATAAAAAATTAGATATGAAATTGATGAACCTTGCTGTTTTAGTTATTTTACAAAACACGATTATGAACTTATTGCCTTGGGGTGGACCAACTGCTCGTGCTATGGCTGTTTTAGAAGTTGATGCGGATATCTTAACTTATTTAGCTCCGGGTATGATTTTATCAGTTCTATATGTTATTTTCTTTGTTGCACGTCGTATGGGTAAACAAGAACGTCAACGTTTAGGTGTTACAGAATTATCAGATCTTGAGATTCAAGAAATGACAACGGTAACAGACCCTGAAACATTAAAAATTCGTCGTCCACAAAACTTTGTTTTCAACGCAATTTTAACTATCGGTTTAATTGCTTGGTTAGTAGCAAGTTCATTTGTTGATGCAATCGCTTTACCGCCATTATTATTATTCTTAGTGGGAACTTGTATCGCATTAATGGTTAACTACCCTGTTCTTAAAGACCAATCATCACGTATTGGTGCTAACGGTGGAGACGCTGTTCAAGTAGTTATCTTAGTGTTCGCTGCTGGTGTCTTCATGGGATTATTCCAAGGTTCTGGAATGGCAGAAGCATTAGCTAACAGCTTTACACATATCATTCCTAAACAATTAGCAGGATTCTGGGGCTTAGTTATCGCTTTAATTTCTGCACCTGGTACCTTCTTTATTTCAAATGATGGTTTCTACTTTGGTGTACTACCTGTTTTAGCCGAAGCTGGTCGTTCATATGGTTTCACTAATATGCAGATGGCTCTAGCATCATTAATGGGACAAGCATTCCATTTATTAAGCCCATTAGTTGCTTTCATTTACTTATTATTACGTCTAACTAAATTAGATATGGGGCAATGGCAAAGAGAATCTGCTAAATACGCTCTAGGAATTTTCTTAATTTTCGTTGTGACAATTGTTCTTTTAGGGCATATGCCTTTATACATTCCACAATAAAACAAAATCTATTATCAAAGGAGTCGGGTCGTTTTTACGACGATGGCTCCTTTTTATTTAAGTTTTTTAAACAATTTTTTTTAAAGATTGAAAAAATTTATAGTCTAGGATATACTTTCAATGCATAAAAAAGAATAGAGGTGACGTAATGAGTAAAACTGTTGAGGCTGTAAGAAAGCATTTAGATTTATCACAGAATAAAACTTTAAATGTTCTGATGTATGAAGCCTTTCGTAAAACAATCATCTTAGGGGACATTCCTGCGGGTACTCGAATTAATGAAAAAGTCTTTGCCGAAGAACTAAATATCAGTCGAACCCCCATTCGTCTTGCAATGAAACAATTGGTCAATGAAAATTTAGTGGTTCATGTACCAAAAGTCGGCATAGTTGTCAAAGGTATTCGTATTAAGGACGCTTATGAAATCTATGATATCCGTAAATCCTTGGATACTTTGGCTGCTGTGAAAGCGATGACACATATGACGGAAAGTGATTTCAATGACTTAAAAGTATTAATTAAACGGGGCGAACAACTTAGTCAAGAAGATAAAATTGATGATGTTCTGAAAAATTTTGCTGATTTTAATGCGTTTATCTATGAAAAAAGTCAAATGCCACGACTACGAGAAATTGTACTAGATTTACAAGCCTATCTTGTTTATTTCAGAGACATCGCTATTCGTTCAACTGAACGTAGAGAACGAGCACTTCAGGAGCACTGGCTAATCTATCATGGTATGAAGACTAACAATCTTGAACAAATTACATCCATTACCCATGAACATCTTGATCGGTCATTGAAGTTTATCGTATTAGAAATGGAGCGTCGACAAATTGACTAATGACACTACTCTTTCTCAGCCTATCGCACAAATGGCTGAAAAAGCTTTACTCTATGAAGTATCACTCAGCCCAAAACCTGGTTTGGTTGATCGTTACTCAAATGGTGCACACAAAGATATGGATTTTTTTACGTTCATTGATAGTATTGTGAGCTTAACTCCGTACTTTAAAAGCTATTTTAACATTGGATTTCAACATACGGGATCAGATACTGATTTATTTCAACATTTAAGACAAGTTGGGGCTTTAGCTGAAAAAGCTATGTTAACTGCCACACATAACGTTAATACGCATAAAGGAGCAAATTTTTCTTTAGCAGTCTTACTCGGAGCTACCGGCCTTCATGTTAAAAAAAATCAACTAACTAGCTTACCTTTAACAAAAACTGACACTGAGCAAATTTTATCAAAAGCAGGTCACTTAACTAACCATTTGATTGAATATGATTTTCAGGATTTAAGTCATAAATCAACTCTAACACATGGTGAAAAACTTTATTTAACACATGGCATTACCGGTATTCGTGGAGAAGCCGCAGCTGGTTACCCGAGTTTGTCTCAACTGCTTTTACCATTTTTAAGACACTACTCGACACTATACAGCAAAGAAGAATTGCTCTTACGTGCTCTTGTATTTTTAATGAGCGAAGTTGAAGATGGTAATTTGCTTCATCGTGGAGGGATTGATGCTTGGGAACAAATTAAAATAGAAACAAAAAAAATTCATCAAGCCAACCTCACAAAAGAAGCATTACTTGATGAACTGACAAGATATGACCAGGTACTGATTGAACGACATTTAAGTCCTGGAGGAACGGCAGATTTATTAGTATTGGGCATTTTCTTTGCGCAATTAGAGGACTTATTTTAATCACCGTTAGGCAAAAAAGTATATCCGATGCCCCAAACAGTTTTAATGTAACGAGCCTTTTTCGGGTCATCTTCTATTTTATTACGTAAATGACTGATAAAAACCATAATCGTATTTGCATCTAATTCACTATCGTCCCATACATTTTGATAAATCTGTTCTTTTGAAAAAACTTGATCAGGATTTTCCATGAAAAATTGCATTAACTTTGTTTCTTTAGAAGAAAGTTTAATCAATTTTTCTTTTTTGTATAATTGATACCGTGATTTATCAAATTCAAAATCACCAATTGTAATTTTAGTAACTTTAGGCTGACTTTGGTAGGCCTTAACAACCTTTCCTCTTTTTAGGGTAGCAACAACTTGTGCTTTCAGTAAATTTGGTGAGAATGGCTTAGTAATATAATAATCAACACCCATTTCTAAACCTGTCACTATATCTTCCTCACTTTTTTTACCACTTAGAAACATAATTGGAACAAGTGGATACTCTTCACGAATTGTTTGTGCCAAATAATAACCATCATTTTCATGCTCTAAAGTAATATCTAATAAAAATAAATCAAACTCAATCCGTGTCATAATATCAATCGTTTTTTCAACCGACTCACTTTGGTAAATTAAAATACCTGTTGCTTGCAGTGATTTCCATATTAGACGGCGGATTGCCGGATCATCGTCAACAATTAAAATTTTTTCATTACGCATTAGGTTTCCTCCATCATTATATATTCTATTATCATCAAAAGGAGTCTTCTGAATGATAAAACCTTCAAATAAATTATTAAAAACTGGTATTGTTAGCGTTGTCATTCTAACTATCTTAGGTATCGTCATTACTGCAAACAGCTATTTTAGTACCCAAAAACATGCCATTAAAATGGGGGAAAATCAACTATCAAAGATTAATGACTCAGCAATTAAAATTCTTACATTAGAAATCAAATCCTACAGTTTAGCTTTGGAAGACTACGCATCGGACTTAGTCAATGATGGACAACTAACCGATTTAACACAAACTGAAAAAATTAAACAAAAGTTTCATTATCCATCATCAGTTGCTACAGGTTTGTATCTCTTATCACCTGAAGGAACACTATTATCAGGTTGGAAATTTAAAGATTATCAACTCATGCCTACTAAACAAAATGACTTACACTTATTAACTAAAGACCCTAAATTTAAGCTCGCATTACAAGGGGATATCAACCAAAACGGGGAGGCATATTTCAACAATAATCAGTCTTTTCTTAATCTCTACCGACCAATCGTTAATGAACAAAACCAAGTCATATCTATCCTAGTCCTGCCAATTAATTTAGAAAATCTTTATCAACTAGAATTTGGTAGTCAAGGCTATCAAAAAGGTTATACCATGATTAAAAATCGCAACATGAAAGTTGTCATGCATCCTTCGCTTGATCAAGTGGGATTAGATATTGTTGAAGACCGTAAAGAAAAATTTCCAGAACGAGATTTTAAAGATTTAGAAAATCTAGAGAAAGTCCAAAGTTCCAATAAAAAAGGGACACTTAGTTACTATTCCTATTGGTGGACTGAAGAAGAACCAGAAAAAGTTCTCAAGATTTCAGCTTATGAATGGATGACTCTTGGTGATACCGAATGGATTGTAGCTAGTTCATCTGATTTCTATGAAAAGAATGGTTATGCTTTACAAAAAAACTTAATTATCTTAGGCTTATTAGCTATTTTACTTGCCATCATTATTTTATTAGGCTTGAGTTTCCATTCTTACAATAAGCGCAATAAAATTTACTTAGAAAACTTAAAATTAATTGAGCGACAACAAGCTTTACATGAAAAACACGAAACTGAAAAAAATCTCTTACAAAAATCAAAATTAGAAACGGTTGGGTTATTAACAACAACTATTGTTCATGATATGAACAACTTTCTAACACCAATGATTGGTAATTTACAATTACTAATCGATGATTATCAAGAAAATCCCGATTTAGTCACTGAATTAGACGAAGTTTATCAAGCAGCTGAAAAAGGCCAACAGCTTGCCGCTAACGTACTACGCTTTACGACGGTTAATTCTAGTAAAAAGACCATTAATGACATTCAAGCTGTTGTCTGTGAAGCAGTTACTACCATGCGAATGCTACTATCGGCAAATATTGAATTTAAGTCTGGTTCAACTCCTCAACAGCTGTCTGCCTATTTTGAAAAAAGTGACTTAGAAGTTGTGTTATACAATCTAATTACCAATGCTTTCCAAGCTCAAATAATTAATCCATACATTTGTGTCACTATTGAAATAGCTAGCGAGGAGCAACTAGCTATTTTCCAAAACCATTCACATGCGTATCAAGAAAAGGATTTCGCTTTAATTCGAGTAATTGATAAAGGGCCAGGTATTCCAAAAGAAATTGAACAAAAAATGTTCACACCCTTTTTTACAACCAAAAGTGATGAGAATGGGACTGGTTTAGGACTTTTCATTATTTCATCAATGACGAAAAAAAATGATTGGATTTTAGATGTCGAGAGTTCAGAAAAAGGAACGGCTTTCATCATAGGTATACCAATTCAATAAAATTAATCATATGACTAATTTTATATTTTGTCAAATCACCTTGTTTTTTTACAATACTTTTTTCACAAATTCACTGTAATATCCGTTTAAAAACATCTATTATTAATGACAATTAAAAGACCTGACTTATTTCAAAAGTAAAATAAGTCAGGTCTTTAATCAGTCATTCAAGAATCAGCATTAATTTTTTTCAGCCAACCAAGTTTTAACTTCAGCTAGTGCATCTGCCATACCAGCTGGGTTTTTACCACCAGCTTGAGCCATGTCAGGACGACCACCGCCACCACCACCAACTTTTGGTGCGATAACTTTAATTAAATCGCCAGCTTTTAAGCCACGAGCATTCATTTCTTTTGTCATAGCTACTAATAAATTAACTTTATCATCAGCCACAATTCCTAAAACTAAAACATCTGATAAAGCTTTTTGTTTCCATTGATCAGCCAACTGACGTAACTGGTTCATATCTTTGACAGAGGCTTGTTGAGCAATTACTTTAATGTCACCAATCGTTTCAATTTTTTCAAAAATATCAGCAGCTTCAAGGTTAGCTAATTTAGCCGCTAATTGCTCGACTTCTTTTTGTAACTCTTTATGTTGTTCTTGTAACTGTTCGACTTTCGCAACAGTTTCTTTTAATTGTGGTGCCTTAACTAATTTAGCAACAGCTTTTAAGCGACTTTCTTCTGCGTGTAAAGCTTCAAATGCTTCTTGGCTAGTTACCGCTTCAATTCGTCGAACGCCAGCTCCGATACCTGATTCTGATGTAATTTTAAAAATACCAATATCACTAGTATTAGTTACATGAACACCACCACATAGTTCAATCGAATAATCACCAACATTCACGACACGTACGTCATGACCATATTTTTCACCAAAGAGTGCCATCGCACCCATTTCTTTTGCTGAATCAATATCTGTTTCAACTGTCACGACAGGAAGACTAGCCCAAATTTTTTCGTTTACTTGACGTTCCATTTCAGCTAATTCAGTTGGTGTCACTTGTTCAAAATGAGTGAAGTCAAAACGCAGATACGTTGGTGCTACCAATGATCCAGCTTGATTTGCATGCTCACCAAGAACATCTTTTAACGCACGATGCAATAAATGCGTCGCTGTATGATTTTTTGTAATCTTGCGACGTAATTGTTCATCAATCGCTAAGTGATAAATTTCACCTTCTATTAAAGGTGCTACAATATTTACTAAATGTAATGATTGACCATTTGGAGCTTTTTTCACATCAATTACAGTTGCAACAACATCACCTGATGCATTTAAAATAGTCCCTTTATCAGCTACTTGTCCACCCATTTCTGCATAGAAAGGTGTTTTATCAAAAATTAATTGCGCGTCACCTTCAGTTACTTTTTTGACTACAGCATCATTCTGAATAGCAACTAATAAGGTCGATTCAGTGTCATGTTCGTTATAGCCCACAAATTCACTCACGACTTTAATATCAGTTAGTAAAGCTGATTGAACATTCATTGAATTTTCTTTTACTCGAGCTGAACGTGCACGATCACGTTGTGCAGTCATTTCTTTTTCAAAACCTTCATGATCAACAGTTAAGCCTTCGTCTTCAGCCATCTCTTCAGTTAATTCGACTGGGAATCCATAAGTATCATATAGTTTAAAGATATCTTTACCCGCTAGTGTGGTCTTGTTGCCAGCCTTCAAGTCAGTAATTAAATCAGTAATAATTTGTAAACCATCATTAATTGTTTCATGGAAACGTTCTTCTTCCGTTTTAATCACTTTTTCAATGAAATCACGTTTCTCATTCACTTCAGGATAGTAACTTTCCATAATATCACCAACAACTGGTACTAATTTGTACAAGAAAGCCTCATCGATTCCCAATTTTTTACCATGCATAACTGCTCGACGGATTAATCGACGTAAAACATAACCACGTCCCTCGTTAGATGGTAATGCTCCGTCACCAATGGCAAAAGACACCGCACGGATATGATCAGCAATGACTTTAAATGATGTATTGACAGTTGCAGACTCACCATATTTGTGTGTTGGGCTCATTGCTTCAGTTGCATGGATAATCGGTAAGAATAAATCAGTTTCAAAGTTAGTCGGAGCATCTTGGAAAATCGAGACCATCCGTTCTAATCCCATACCCGTATCAATATTTTTATGAGGTAATGGTAAGTACTCATTGTTGTCCGTATGATTAAATTCAGAAAATACTAAATTCCAAATTTCTAAGTAGCGTTCATTCTCACCACCTGGATAATTTTCCGGATCATCTTCTGCCACATCATTATAAGCTTGTCCACGATCAAAAAAGATTTCAGAGTTTGGTCCACAAGGTCCCGCTCCAATATCCCAAAAGTTATCTTCTAATGGAACAATTGACGCTTCTGGCAAACCAATTTCTTCATGCCAGATACGAAATGCTTCAGTATCATCCGGATGAATAGTCACATACAGGCGATCTTTATCTAAAGCAAACCACTCATCACTCGTTAAAAGTTCCCAAGCCCAGTGAATAGCTTCTTTTTTAAAATAGTCACCAACAGAAAAATTACCTAACATTTCAAACATTGTGTGGTGTCTAGCAGTCTTTCCAACGTTCTCAATATCATTGGTACGAATACTTTTTTGTGCATTTGTAATTCGTGGATTTTCTGGTACAACAGTCCCATCAAAATATTTTTTTAATGTAGCAACACCTGAATTAATCCATAATAATGTTGGGTCATCGATTGGTACTAATGATGCGCTAGGCTCAACCGAATGGCCTTTAGTTTTAAAAAAATCTAAATACATTTTGCGTACTTCTTGGCTCGTTAATTGTTTCATGTCGTATCCTCCTAAAAAAATATAAAAAGCACCCTGCAGTCAAGGACGATAAGTCGTGGTACCACCTTGATTGCAATGATGCTTAAACAGTCATTACCTCTTGAGTGTCGATAACGCAGACGACGCGTGATAATTATCTATCATTACCAAAAGGGAGCAATTTATCAAATTGG